>CAYYIZ010000014.1:0-8796 GCA_964472105.1 uncultured Candidatus Saccharibacteria bacterium
CAGCATCCCCAAGACACTCATAGACAGTAAGAGTATCCCACTTATTTTCAAAATCTTTTGGGGTTTCATGGTTGTTTTAGCGAGCGCTTATCTATGATAACAGAATTTAGAAAATTTAAAAGAAAAACCCGAAAGGAACTATTACCTAAACTGTTAATTTTAGGGGGATTAATCTTTATTTTAGTTTTCTTGGTTATTGGCAATTTAAAAATAAGCCAGAAGCGAGAGGAGCTCGGCACTGAAATGGAGAGATTAAAAAGAGGGGTTGAAAAGCTTAGCCAGGAAGAAGGGCTCCTTCAATCAAAAATTTCCCAAAGCCAAACAAGAGATTATTTGGAAAGGGTGGCTCGGGAGGCTTTCAATCTCCAAAAAGAGGGAGAGCAGGTAGTGGCTTTCCCTCTTTCAGAAGAATCCCCGGAAGAAAAGACAGAGGAGAACAAAAATCTCTGGCAAAAGCTTTTAGAAAAATTCAAAATAAAATAGTTATTTAGGCGAGAGTAGTTCAGTGGTAGAATGATTCCTTCCCAAGGAATAGACGGGGGTTCGATTCCCCTCTCTCGCTAAGACAGGCCAGTGTAGCTCAGTTGGTAGAGCAGGGTTTTCGTAAAACTCAGGTCGTCGGTTCAAATCCGGCCGCTGGCTCTTTTATATTGGAGGCAATTATGCTATAAAAGAAAAAAGAGTATGAGAGAAGTCAGCAGAAAAATTGAAGAATTAGTCCATCAACTCCATCGTTTGATGGATTGTCTTTGACATTGAAAACAAAAAGAGAGAGTTAAAAAAAATAGAGCAAAAAATACAAAAGCCCGACTTTTGGCAAAAGGAAAAAGAGGCAGCGAAAATCCAGCAAGATTTTGCTTCTCTCCGAGAAAGAGTTGAGCAGGTTGAGAAGTTAAAAAAAGAAATTTCAGAGCTCCGGGAATTTTTGCCCCTTATCAAAGAAGGTTCAAAAGAGGAAGAAGAGTTCTGCGGGAAGCTTGAGAAATTGAATTCTGAAATGAAAATCCTGAGCCGAGAAGTTTTTCTGGCGGGGCCTTACGACAAAAACCCAGCTATTCTTTCTGTCACGGCGGGGGCGGGAGGACGGGATGCTGAAGACTGGGCAACCTTGCTCGCTCGCATGTACGGGAGGTTTTCCCAGAGAAAGAATTGGCTCTGCCGAGCTTTAACCCAAACCTTAACCGAAGGCGGAGGACCCGAAGGCAGAATCGGCACCAAAGAAGTTACTATGGAGATTAAGGGAAAGTTCAGCTACGGCCTTTTGAAAAAAGAAACGGGCGTGCACCGATTGGTCCGCATCTCGCCTTTTTCAACCCAAGGACTGCGCCACACCTCTTTTGCCAAAGTTGAGGTTTTGCCGGAAATCAAGGAAACGGATACCGATATAAAAATTAAACCGGAAGATTTAAGAATAGAAACTTTCAGGGCTTCGGGACCGGGCGGACAGTATGTCAACCGGCGGGAGTCGGCTGTCCGAATTACCCACTTGCCAACCGGAATTACCATTGGTTGTCAAGTTGAGCGATTGCAGGGAGAAAACAGAAAAAGAGCTCTCCAAGTTTTAATCTCAAAGCTCTACCAATTGGAGCAGCAAAAAAAAGAGAAAGAATTGGAGAAAATTAAAGGAAAAAGAGTTTCAGCTGAATTTGGAAATCAAATCCGCTCCTATGTCTCTCATCCCTATCAGCTTGTTAAAGACCACCGGACGGGAGTTGAAACCTCGGATGTTGAAGGAGTTTTGGACGGCGGCCTTGAAAAATTTATTGAAGAGGAGATTAAATATTAAGTTTTACCTCTTATGATAAAATTTGAAAATATCAGCAAACTTTATTACTCCAGGGGAAACCCGATGGCTGCCCTCCAGGATGTTTCCTTTGAGATAAACCAGGGAGAGTTTGTTTCCATTGTCGGCAAATCGGGAGCCGGGAAAACCACCTTGGTAAAGCTTCTTATCGGAGAGGAGGCTCCGACAAACGGCAGAGTTTTTTTTGAGGGAAAGAGCGTTGAAGAGATGTGCCCAAAAGACCTCCAGTACTTAAGAAGAAAAATCGGAGTTATCCATCAAGATTACAAACTTTTGCCTTCAAAAACCGTCTGGGAAAACGTTGAGTATGTAATGCAGGTAATTGGAGCACTTGACAGAGATATTTTAAGAGACATACCCCAGGTCTTGGGAATAGTCGGTTTGGCTTCCAAAAAAGAAAGCTTTCCCGAAGAGCTCTCGGGCGGGGAAAAACAAAGGTTAGCTATTGCCCGCGCCCTTATTCACCGTCCGGAGGTTATTGTTGCCGATGAACCGACCGGCAACTTAGACCTTTACAATACCTTTGAAATCATTAATCTTTTAAAGAAAATTCACCAGTTTGGCACAACGGTAATTTTGTCCACCCACAACAAAGAGGTGATTGACAGCTTGGAAAGAAGAGTGGTCACTTTAGAAAATGGCAAAATCATTCATGACAGACAGGAAGGAAAATTCGTCCTGTAAGCTGATGGAGACCCGAACTCCGCTAAAATTATGTTTACTGGCTTAAAACGTGTTCTAAAATTTGGCTGGCAGAGCTTCACCAGGAACAAGGGCTTGAGCTCCCAGGTAATTTTCATTATGACGGTGGCCGTTTTGGCCGTCAGCTCGTTTTTCATTTTCAAGGAATTAAGTAGTTTTTTAATTGCTAAAGCCCAAGAAAAAGTTGACATTTCGGTTTATTTCAAAAAAGATATTGAGGAAGAAAAGATTCTCCGGGTCAAAGAAGAACTTTATGAATTTTCCGAGCAGATAGAATCGGTTAGCTATGTTTCAAAAGAAAAGGCTGAAGAATCTTTTATTCAAAGACACAAAGAAGATCCCCTTTACCTCCGGGCACTGGAAGAAGTAGGGGAGAATCCTTTTTTGGCTTCTCTAAACATTAAGGCTCGCAGCCCGGATTTTTACGCTCAAATTTCAAACTTTCTCAGCCAAGGAGTTTTCCAAAATTTAATTGCCAAAGTTTCTTATTATGAAACCGAAAGAATGATTGACCGATTGATGACCTTAACCAGCAACGTTAAATTGGCAGGAGTTGTCTTGAGCTTAATCTTGGGAATTTTAGTTATCTTAATTACTTTCAACACGGTAAAGTTAACCATCTTTGCCTCCAAGGAGGAGATTGCTACAATGCGGCTGGTTGGAGCGGCTAACTGGTTTATCAGGGGACCTTTTTTAATCCAGAGCTTACTTTATGCGATTTTCGCCGTTTTAATAGCCGATGTAATATTTTTCGGCACTTTAATCTTTTTGAATTCAAAGCTTGAAAGTTGGCTTTTGGATTTTAAACTTCTGAACTACTTACAGGGAAATTTCTTATCTTTAATTTTAATCCAAATCAGTTTTGCCTGCCTGCTTGGTTTAGCTTCCTCTTTTGTGGCTGTTCGCAAATACTTGAAAGTTTAATATATCGAATGCCTAAAATTGGAGGGTCTGCTAATGGTAGGCAGCGGCGCTCTGGACGCCGTAATGTAGGTTCGACTCCTACCCCTCCAGCATCAAAAACAGGGATACGTTCCCTGTTTTTTTGTGGGATTTTATTTAGAGAGCTGTGGACAACTGAAACTTGACAGGAGTATCGGATAAGCGATAATTATGATAATGTCTAAAGATAAGTCGGAAATAAAGCATATCTCACTTAGTGAAGCGGCAAAATATTCGGGTCGTTATTCCCAGGACTATTTAAGTTTGAGAGCCAGACAAGGAAAGCTGAAAGCAATAAAAATTGGCAGAAACTGGGTAACCAAAAAAGAGTGGGTTGGGGAGTATTTAAAACAGATTGAGGATTTTAAGAACAAAAAGGCGATTAAGAAGCCGGAGAGAACCTCAGTCCAAAAAGCACAAAGAACTGCAGAGATTTGTAAGATAGAAACACCTCCGAGCAAGCCAGTTCCTGTTCGGCTAGGGCCGCCCCGTGCTTTAGCGGTGATGGTGGCGTTGGTTTTTGTTTTGGGGTCCTTGGGGGTTATCATTGGTTATCCCTATTATGGGCCTGCCCTAAAATCAGTTGGCAGTTTTGTTGCTGAAGATATTCCTGAAGCGGCAGCCGATATGGGAGATAAACTTTGTCGGTATGTTAATCAAGACATTGGTGCTTTTCAAAAATTCAGCCAAGAACTTCCCCAAAACATTCGTTCCAATGTTAAGTTTTCGGCTGGATTGTTAATGGGAGCGATAGGGGAAGCTGGCAAGCTTGTAAAGAATACGGCAAAAAGGGGCGGAGAGTTAGTTTCAAGCCCGATTAAGAAAAGTTATCAGTTTATCACCCGTCCCTGGAGAAAGAAAGTTATTATTGAAGAAAGAGTTATTGAAGAAATTGTTGAAAGAGTGCTTGATATTATTAAAGAGGAGGCCGCCACCGAATCCCAATGATTAATAGTCATTGATTTGATGATTTATAGTTGAAAATTTATTTTAATTAAGTTAGAATCAAGAAAGGCGGCAAAGAAATAAAGCAATTAATTTATTTTATACAAAACTATGTGGCAAAAAATTATAAAACTTTCCATATACCTGCTCGTTTTCTTAATGCCTCTTTTCTGGTTGTCGGCCAGCTTTGAGGTATTTGAGTTCAATAAAGGCTATTTACTGTTTATCTCGGTTTCATTGGGAATTTTAGCTTGGCTGGGCAAGATGATTTTTAAGGATAAAAAGATCAGGTTTAGAAGAACGCCGCTTGACCTTTTTGTTTTGGGATTTTTGGGAGTGATGATTTTGGGCACTTTGTTCTCTCAAGATAAAACTTCAAGCTTGCTTGGCTTTTATGGAAGATTCTGGCCGTCTCTTCTTGGGACTTTGAGCTTGGCCGGACTTTATTTTCTTATTACCAATAATGTTCAGCTGAGAAAAGACGAATCTGAAAAGGATGCCGGGGTTCGGCCCATCACCGTAAACGGGCTGTTCAAGACTTTTCTCTGGTCCTCTTTCTTGGTGGTGCTGACAACCTATTTTTCTTTGTTTGGGGTTTGGAGGGGATTGAGCGGTCTACTCGCAAAAATCAGCGGAAAGCTGGCCCTACCTCAAGTTATGCTCACCCGCTCTTTTAGTCCGGCCGGAGGGTCGTTAGAGCAGCTTTCAATGTTTTTGGCTTTTATTTCGGTAGCAATAATCGGTTTGCTGGCATTCAAAAAACAAGGGAAGTCCATTGGATTTTACATTTTGCTTTTCAGTTCGCTCTTCCTTTTGGCTTTGGTTGACTTTTGGCCAGCCTGGGCTGTTTTGGTGATTTCTTTGGTTTTGTTTTTGGCTTTGTCTTCCTGGAAGAGAATATTCAGAGAGGACGTTAACCGGTTGAGCTTGTCAATTCTCTTTATGATAGTTTCTTTGTTTTTCATTTTTTCCAACCCCCTGGCAAATCTTTTACAAGACAACGTGACGCTTGGCAATCTGCCCGGCGAAGTTTTGTTAACTCAAAAGGCAAGCTGGGGTATCGGCTGGCAGGGGCTTAAAGAAAACCCGGTTTTAGGTTCGGGGATTGGCAGTTTTCACTACACTTTTGCCCAACACAAGCCCCAAACTTTTTTAGAGGGCTTCCTTTGGCAGTTAAGGTTTGACAGGGCGGGCAGTCATATTGCTGAATTGTTCGGAACAATCGGCATCCTGGGGATTTTGAGCTACTCTTTGCTGCTGGGGATGTTTTTGATAATCTCTTGGATGATAATAAGTTCCAAGCAGCAATTTCTAATTTCTGATTTTCAAATTCCGCTTCTGCTTGCTTTTCTGGCACTGTTGATTGGGCAGTTCTTTTACTATCAAAACACGATTTTAGCTTTCAGTTTTTGGTTTATTTTGGGACTGGGGGTGATTAGCTGGCAGAGGCCGGTTAGGGAGAAGGTTTTCTCTTTCAAGGAGTTTCCAGAGGTTGGCTTGATATTCAGCGTTGTTTTCTGGGTTGTTTTGTTTGGCTTTTTGTTCTCTTACTTCAACCTGGCCAAACTTTATTTAGCCGACGTTAATTACCGGAACTATCTGGCAAATCCCGAGCAGAACCTGGAAAAACTTGAGAAGGCAGCCAAACTTGGCGACAGCAGAGCCGACTACCACATTATTTTAGCCAGAACCTATTTGTACAAACTCACCCAAGAAACAATCAAGGCACAGCCCAACAGCCAGGTGATAGCCAATATGGTGGCTTTGGCCGTTCAGGAAGGAAAAAGAGCGGAAGAGGTTAGTCCCAACAGGGTGGCCGCTCAAGAAACGTTGGGGGCAGTTTACCGGGACATCCAGGGTTTCGCTCAGGGAGCTTTGGGCTGGGGGATTAAGAAGTTTGAAAGAGCAATTGAGTTGGAGCCGAAGAATCCGGTTTTATTAACCGAACTTGGCAAACTTCAGCTTGCCAACAATGAAGCGGATAAAGCCAAAGAGTTATTTGTTAGGGCATTGGAGTTAAAGCCAGATTATGTTGATGCGGTGGTTCAACTGGCGATTTTAGAGGAAGAAGAAGGGGACGCGGAAAAAGCGACAGCTCGCTTAGGAGAATTAGTCAATCAAGCGCCTCTCTCGGTGGAAGCCCACTTTCAATTGGGGCGGCTGTATTACAATCAGAAAGAATACGATAAGGCAATTTTGCAGTTTCAAACTTCCTTGACTCTTTTCCCGACTCACTCAAACTCGCTTTATTCTTTGGGTTTGATTTACGAAAGAAGAGAAGAGAAGGAAAAGGCTCTGCAGATGTTTGATAAGGTTTTGGAGTTGAATCCGGCTAATGAAGATATCAGGAAAAAGATAGAGGAGCTGAAGAAGTAAAAAGTAAATAGTAAATGGTAAATAGAAAAAAGAAGGCAAAAAAGACAAAGAAGGCAAAAAGGAAATCCCAAAAAGCAGAATCTATCTTGAAACCACGGAAAATTAAAATCAAAGTGGTCGGAATTGGCGGCGGCGGAGCTTTTATTGTTTCCGAAATGGCCAAGAGCTTGAAGGGAGTGAGTTTTTTGGCGGCGGACACCGATAGCAGAGTTTTTAAAAAAACCAGAAGAGGAGTAAAGGTTTTTCAGTTTGGAGAAAAATTGCTTGGGGGAGTAGGCACCGGCATGGACCCGGAAATGGCTCAAAAAGCGGCTAGAGAGGAAAGAGAGAGAATTGCCAAAATTTTTAAGGACCAGGACCTTTCAATTTTGGTTGGCGCTTTGGGCGGAGGAGTGGCTTCGGGGGCCGGACCTGTTTTTACCGAAGAAGCCAGGGCACAGAAAAACGTAAGCTTGGGCATTTTTACCCTGCCTTTCCGCTTTGAGGGTGAGAAAAAAATGAGGATTGCCAAGCACGCTTTGCAGAACCTTCGGGAGAATTTGTCGGGGATTATCGTCGTGCCCAATGAAAAAATTTTTCAAATCTGCGACAAAAAAACTCCTTTGAAAAAGGCCTTGACTTCTCTGAACCAGATATTTTTGGAATGGCTGGAAGATTTAATTGAAATGATTTCAAAGCCGAACCTGATTAATATTGATTTTGCCGATTTAAGAACAATTTTAAAAGAGCGGGGCACGAAAATATTTTTCAGCCAGGGGACAGCTCAGGGAGCGAACCGAGCGGAAGAAGTGATAAAAAACCTTTTTCAGAGCCCTCTTTACGACAGCGCCCCGAAAAACATTAAGCGAATTTTATTCAATGTTGCGGGCGGGAAGGATTTGGCCTTAAAGGAGCTTGAAAGGGTAAGCGAAGCCATTTCAAAATTAAACCCCAAAGCCAAGATTATTTTTGGGGTTTGCCAGTCGCCAAAGTATAAAAGAAAAATTAAAATAACTTTGCTTGCAGTAACCGGCGGGGAGAAGAAGATTGCTCCAGCAAAGACCGCTCCCAGCAAGCTGTTAGCTGGCAAGAAAAAGAAAAGTTCGGCTAAACCAAAATCAAGCGGCAGTTCTTCCTTGTCCTCGGCAGACAAAGAAGTTTCTACCCGCAAGAAAGCCGGCATAAGAGGAGGAAAAACCCGGCGGTCGGCCCTTGAAATAAAAAAAGAAGAAGAGGAGGAAGAAGAGAAGGAATGGGGCAAAACTCCTGATTGGGAAATTCCCGCATTTTTGAGAAGAAAAGTAAAATAAGGACCTGCTCAGTCCGTTCGCAGAACCTTCCAATTACTGCGTTCGGTCGAAATTCAAGAATAAATTCTTTAATTTCTTCTTCACTTGTAATTATAAAATGATTAAAAAAGCAATAATTCCAGCGGCTGGTCTTGGCACCCGGTTTCTCCCCTTGAGCAAAACTGTTCCCAAGGAGCTTTTGCCCTTGGCGGCGGAGCCGATGATAAGCTGGATAGTTCGGGAAGCCAAAGAATCCGGAATAAGTCAGCTCATTTTTGTTTTGGCTGAGAACAAGAAGAATATTTTAGAACATTTTAAAAAAAATCCAAAATTGGAAAGCACCTTGAAAAAGAAAGGCCAGAAAGAAGGATTGGAAATATTGAAAAGAAATGAGCGGGAGTTTGAAGGCATTGCTTTCTCTTCTGTTTTACAGCAAGCTCCCAAAGGTGACGGCGATGCTGTTTTGCGGGCAAGAAAGCAAATTGATAAGGAGGCATTCGCCGTTCTTTTTGCCGACGATATTTTAGCGAGCAAAATTCCCGGCCTGGAACAGCTTAAAAAAATTTTTGCCACATCGCAAAAACCGGTTATTGGATTAAAGAAAGTTCCCAAGAGCCAGCTTCCTTTATATGGAGTGGTCGGGGTTGAAAAAATTGCCAATAGGTTGTACAAAATCAAAGAGATTGTTGAAAAGCCCGAAATTTCCCAGGCTCCTTCCGAATTTGCCGTTGTTGGCAAGTACACCTTTCCTCCGGAAGT
>CAYYIZ010000015.1:0-8707 GCA_964472105.1 uncultured Candidatus Saccharibacteria bacterium
AAGGTGAGCCTTTATTTGAGATTATGACATCTAAAATAAATATAGAAATTAAAGACAGAATTGGCAAAATAAGCGAACTGAAGCAAAATTACAAAGATTATCAGCAAGATGAATTAGATGGTGTTACGGTAAATGCTTGGGGAGAGCAAGGTTGGTGGTTTAATGTTCGTTCAAGCAATACCGAGCCGCTTCTTCGTATAACTGTTGAGGCAAAAACAAAATCTCTCCAGAGAGAGAAATTGAAAGAAGTGCTAAGGGTTGTAAAACAATAGAAATTTTACGTTAAACCTACCTGTTTTCTTACTTTTTTCATTGTTTCTTGAGCAATGACTTGGGCGCGTTTTCTGCCATCTTCTAAAATTTTCTCCAAAAGAGTTTGTTGAACGTCAAGCTCTTTTTTCTTTCTCCGGAAGGGTTCAAGTTTTTCAATTAAAAGTTGAGCTAATTTTTCTTTAAAAGTTTGGTAGCCCTTGCCTTTGAATTCTTTTTCAATTTCTTTAATAGGAATGTCAGAAAACAAACTATAAATCGTTAAAAGATTTGAAATTCCCGGTTTTGAAGAAACATTATACTTAATTTCTTTTCCTGTGTCCGTTATCGCTGTCATTATCTTCTGTTTAATCTCTTGAGGGCTGTCAAATAAATAGAGGCAAGTTTTTGGTAGAGATTTTGACATCTTTTTCTCGGGAGCTTGCAAGGCCATGATTTTTTGTCCCACCTTCAAAAGCAAGGGTTCAGGAGTTTTGAAGGTTTTTCCAAATTTTTGATTAAATTTTTTGGCGATGGTTCTGGTTAATTCAAGATGCTGGACCTGATCTCTCCCTACCGGAACAAGCTCTGTCCCATAGAGTAAAATATCAGCCGCTTGCAAAACCGGATAATTCAAAAGTCCGGCATTGATATTTTTTTTGAATTGTTTCGCTTTCGTCTTATATTGAGTCATCCGTTCAAGTTCACCCACTGGAGTAATGGTGTTTAGCAGCCAAGCCAATTCAGTATGTTCTTTTATTTGCGATTGGACGAAAATAATACATTTATTCGGATTAAGACCGGCCGCCACAAGTTCGGCTGCCGTTTCCAAAATCTCTTTCTTGAAAGTTTTTGGGTTGCGGGGAACGGTTAAAGCGTGCAAGTCAGCAATAAAAAAGATACACTCCTCCTTGTCTTGGAGTCGGACCCACTGTTTAATTGCCCCCAAATAACTTCCAATATGAATTGAGCCAGTTGGCTGAATTCCTGATAGAACTCTCATGTAAGTTTGATAATTGATAATTGAAAATTCTTATTGCTATACTTCAATGACCACAGGCAGTATCATCGGCCTTCTTTTTGTTTTAGAAAAAAGAAATTGGCCAATCCTATTCCTCAGCTCATTTTTAACATAGCTCCAATTAACCGCGCCGCCAGAGCCCGCTGCCCTGTTAACTATGCCGATAACCCTTCGTCTAGTTTCTTTCAAAAGTTCTTTTGATTCCCTCAAATAAACAAACCCTCTTGATATTATATCAGGAGAACCCTTAACTTTTCCAGCTTGTCTGTCCACAACTACCACAATGACAAACATTCCATCTTCGGCTAAAGTATGTCTGTCTCTTAAAACAACCTCTCCCACGTCCCCGATTCCCAAACCGTCAACCATTACGTAATTTGAGGGGACTTCTTTCTTCTCTTTAAAAATTCTATTTCGGCTCAGATTTACAACCTGACCATTTTCAGCAACAACAATATTTTTTTTCGGGATACCCTCTTCTTCTGCCAATTCAGCATGTCTGACCAGCATTGAATATTGGCCATAAATGGGGAGAAAAAACTTAGGAGACATAATTCTGAGCATTTGTTTTAATTCTTCCTGTCTGGCATGTCCCGAAGCGTGAATATCCATCATTCTGTAATGAAAAACTTTGGCCCCTTGACGGTGAAATTCGTCTTTCAAAATCTGAACCGTTCTTTCGTTGCCGGGAACCACCGAAGAAGAGAAGATAATTGTGTCTTCTTTTTTAAGATGAATGAATTTATGTTCACGATTGGCAATTCTCATAAAAACAGCCCCTTCTTCTCCCTGAGCGCCGGTGCAAATGACGGTTATCTGTGAGTCGGGGAACTTACCAATGTCCTTGCTTTTTATAATGGTTCCTTTTTGGGCATTGATTCTTTTTAGATTCTGGGCAATCTCAACGTTGGTTTTCATGCTGTATCCCTCAATGGCTACTTTTCTTTTATATCTTTCAGAAAGAGTGATTAATTGTTGAATTCTGTTAATCAGGGAAGCAAAGCTGGCAGCAATAATCCTGCCCTTTGTCTTTTCGAAAATTTTATCCAAGTTTTCAAAAATTGTCTTTTCGGAAAGAGAATGTCCCTCTTCTTCGGCTCCGGTTGACTCAGACATTAAAAGCAAAACGCCCTTTTTGCCGATATTTTTTAATTTCTCAAAATCAGTTGGCGGTTCATTAACCGGTGATTCATCAAATTTGAAATCAGAGGTGTGTAAAAGATTGCCGACCGGCGTTTCAATAAAAAGTCCAAGATTGTCCGGAATATTGTGATTTTGCCTGAAAAATTCAATTCTAAACGGCCCCAGTTTAATGCGGGAGCCGTCTTTCACCGTTTCTATGTTAAGTTTGGGCTGGTTGGGAAAATCTTCCTGTCTTTTCAGGATTAATCCCTTAGTCAAACAGCTTCCATACATCGGAATAGAACCGATTTTTGGAATGATATAGGGGATAGCTCCGATATGGTCGTAGTGGCCGTGAGTAATGATTGCTCCCAAAATGTTTTTTTCCTTTCCTCTAAGATAAGAAATATTTGGAATAACGCAGTCAATTCCCGGCATATCTTCTCCGGGAAAACCAAAACCCATGTCAATAATCAAAATATCCCTGCCGTATTCAAGTAGAATCATATTAAGCCCGACCTCTCCTAGTCCGCCTAAAGGAATGATTCGCAGATTTGGTTGTTGAGTTTTTTTCATATTATTATATTAGTGCCGGGGGTGGGACTTGAACCCACAAGCTTTTCAGCACTGACTTCTGAAGCCAGCGTGTTTACCAGTTTCACCACCCCGGCCTACCTGCTAACAGGATTTATGCTTTCAAAAAATCAAGATTTTTTGGCATTGCCTTTCTTGGTTTTTCAAATCTTAATTTCGGTACATTTTTGTAGTTCTTATTTTTCAACCAGCCGGATTTGGTGAAATAATAACAAGCTCCTCCCAATTTTTCAAATAAATCGTAGCGGGATTTGCATTTTTCAGCCAGCCAGTTTGCCATCTTTAAAGTTTTTCCCGATGGATTTATGGTTACATGACCGTAATAAGGGGGGATTACCACCACCTCTCCTTTTTTTGCCTGAACAGCATAAACATCTTTTACTCTCTCTTTTTCGTATTTTTGCATTAAATAAATTGCCTCTCCTTCCAGAACAATGTAGATTTCTCCAAAATTGCCAATATGCTGGTGTCCCTTTGTTTTAACGAGTTCTTTCCCTAAACTTCTTGAGGGAATAACCGTAATGTCATACCTTAAACCATTTTTCTTCTTCAAGCCGCGATACATATAATAAAGTTCAAGATTGTGGGCGCTTTTTGCCCATTTTCTATCACAGAGAACTTCTCTCATCTCGTTCAAATAACGAACGTCGGGTTTTTTGGTCTCCAATTTTTGTTCCATAATCTTTATTACTGCCAAACCCTCCGGGTCTTAAGATACCAATTTTCAATGCCGATAAATCTTTTAGCCGGTTCCGTTATTTTTTCTACCAAATACCCTTTTATTTTTGCTGAAAGAAAATATAGATAATCGCCTCTGGCTAAAAAGATGGCTGGCAAATCGTCAATTAAAATATCCTGAAATTTCTCTAAATTTTCTCTTCTTTCTTCAGGGTCTGAGGTTTGGCGGGCATCTTCTAAAAATTCATCCGCTTTTTTTGATTGATAAGAAGCAATGTTTAAACCGGGATATTCTTTTTGGCTTGAATGCCAAAAAGGGAAAGGGTCGGGAATTGCTCCCAGGGCCTCTCCAAAAAGCAATAATTCAAAGTTTCTGTTGGCCAAAACATCGGTTTGGAATTCTGAAAGGGAAACTTTTTTAATCTCCACTTCAGCTCCGATATTTTCAAAGTTCTCTTTTAAAATTTCAGCAATTTGGACTAAGGGGAATTTATCGCCGGTTGTCAGGGTGAATTTTAAAGGAATAATTTGTTTTGGCTGTTCAAAACAAACCTGATTAAGTTTTTCCCTGGTCATTGGCTTAACGTCGCCGGTGCCATTTTTCAACCCTATCGGAGTTAAAATGTCAGCAGCATATTTTTCTTGGAAGCGAATGACCGCTGCTTTCGTTTTTGGGCCGAAAAATCCAGTAATTTCACCTTCGGGATAAACTTCAGCGTCTTGGGCTAAGCATTTCTGTAATTCACTGACGTCTTCTCCCTTGCTTCCTGAAACCAAATTTCTTGTGAAAGATAAAGTTTCTTCAATAACAGCTTTTTCTCTTTTGCCGGTTTCAGAATTAATTTTAAAACCCTCGTTTTCTAAAATCTCTTTGGCTTTTTCGGGATTGAAAGCGTAAATTTCGGAAGGTTCGTCAAAGCCGAAGAAGTCCGGGAGAATAGGGGAGATAACCGCTTTCCCTTCTCCCAGGAAGATTTTTTCAATAATTTCTGCTCTGTTTATTGAAAGAGCGAGAAGCTCTCTCAAATTTTTTTCGGAGAAAATATCTTCTTCTTTTCGATTAAAAAATAGGGCAAAGTATCTTGGCAGAGAAAGCGCTTTGGTTTGAAAACCTTTTCCTTCTATTGATTCAAAATTTTTGGGGTCGGAAATGGAAAATCCTTGAATTTTTCCGGCTCTCGCTTGAGAAATAACCTCTTCTTCATTTTGGTAGAAAAGGAAGGAAATTTCTTTAAGGAAAGGTTTTTTGTCAAAGTATTCTTCGTTTCTTACTAAAATCAATTTCTTGATGGAACGAGAATCATTTTCAGTCATTTTTTTGAATTTGAAAGGGCCTGAACCGATTAAATATTTTTCCGAGGTTAGCTCCCAGGGCAGGTTTTCCGGAGCTAAATCCTCAAAAATATGCTTTGGCAGTATTTTTAAAGTAAGATTTTCCAAAAAGCCCGAATATTCTTTAGGTAGGCGAAAGCGAACCCCATTATCGGAAATTTTTTCTATCGTTATGCCAAACCATTTAATTCTTAAAGGGCTTTGGTATTGAGGGTCTTGAGCTAAACTTATCGTAAAAATAACATCGTCAGCGGTTAAGGGTTCTCCATCGTGCCAGAGAACATTGTCTTTTAGGAAAACTTCAAAAACTCTGCCCCCTTCTTTAATTTCATAATCTTTTATTAAATCTTCGCTCAATCCTCCCTCCTCATTGTATTTCATTAACCCGGAGAACAATAATTCAACCAGGTCTCTGTCGGCGTCTTGGGTGGAAAGATAAAGGGGATTGATAAACTTTGGCTGGCCAACCACCGCTTCGTTGTAAGTTCCTCCGAAAGCCGGAGCAACCTCGGTATTTTTAAAACAGAAATTTAAATTAAGAAAAATCCCCGAAGTTATCGCCAAAACGAATAAAACAAAAAAAGCAATTTTTTCTTTTTTGCTAAAAACATTAAAAAGTTGTCCCCACTGTTGAAAAGAGGGGAAAAACCCTCTTAATCTTTTTGAAAATTTTAAGAGATACTTCAAAATTAAAAAACGAGATTTAACAAAGAAACAACTATAAATATAGTTCCCAGAGCCACCGTGCCCCAAAAGATTTTTTTCTCCAATCCTCTTCTTTTAAGGTAAAATCCGCCTTCGCCTCCAAAGATAGATCCCAAAGCAGTGCCTCTTTGCTGAAGCAGGATTAAAGCAATCAAAAGGGCCGGAACAGTTATTTGCAAAATAAAGAGTATTTGTTTCATAGTTTTAATAATTAATAATTATGCGGCAGCTTCCCGCAGTTTCGGCTTCTTTTTTCTGATAAATAAGCTCAAAAGCCAAACAATAAGCCCTGTCCAAAAAAGCGGCCCAAGTCCTTCAATAATTAACTCTGCGAAAAGGATATCCACCAGCCAGACCATTCCCATATTTATCACCAAACTAAAAAGGCCAAAGGTTAAAAGCCGCAAGGGAAAGGTGATAAGGTTAATTATTGGTTTAATGAAAAGATTAACCAATCCCAGACAAATCCCGGCGAAAAATAAAATTTTGATTTGTTGGTCAAAAGTCCCTTCAACTTCCGCTCCCGGCACGAGCAGCGTTGCCAGATAGAGAGCCAAAAAGCCGAGAACAATATGACCGAGAAGTCGTTTCATTTATCTATACTAACAGGACTATTTTAGAAAATCAATATATCTTAGCTTTCGGTGGTATTTTACGGCAAATCGATGGGCCTCGTCTCTTATTTGTAAAATTAAGTTTGAAGCTTCTTGAGGAAGTTTTTTTAATAAAAGTGGTTTTCTTCGGTTTTCTAAATAAAGTTCATTTTCTCTTTTAGCTAAAGCTAAGACGCTGATTGATACTAATAAAGCTGATTTATGCTGATTTAGAATATTTATCGCAGCGTTAAGCTGGGCTCGGCCGCCATCAATAAGCATTACCTGAGGAAATTTCCATTCTGGATGTTTTAACCTTCGCGATAAGGTCTCTTTCAGCATGGCAACGTCATTCGGTTTTCCGGTAATTTTGATTTTGAATTTGCGATACTCATTTTTATCCGGAATACCTTTTTCAAAAACTATCATTGCTCCAGCAGCCTCTTTTCCTTGAATATTGGAAACATCATAACCCTCAACCCTTTCAATTTTTCTTTTCCGACCGAGAATCTTTTTTAACTTTTCTTCAGTTTCTTTCCAATCTGGAGCTTTCACTTCAATCAATCCACGGAGAACCTGGCTGTGCTCAAAAACATTTTTTAGAGATTCTAATTGGTCTCTTAATTTGGCCGCTTGTTCAAATTTTTGAGCTTGGGAAAACTTTTTCATTTCTTTTTTTAAATCAACCAGGGCTTGAGCTTTCTTTCCTTGAAGAACTTTTATCAAATTTTTCACATTCCTTTGGCATTCTTTCTTAATTTTCCCTTTCATTCCCGGAATTTGCTCAGCCACCTTTGATTGCAAAACGCAGGCTCCGGGACAGCGTTCAAGCTGATACCATAAGCAAGGTTTTTTAGGAACTTTCTTGCAAGTTCGGTAAGGGAATACCCTTCTTAATACTTTTAAGGTTTGTTTTAAAGCAGTGCCATTAACAAACGGCCCCACATAGTTAATTTTTAATTTTAAATTTTTAATTTTTAATTTCGTTTGGTGAGTAATAAATACTCTGGGGAATTTCTCTTCTGTTACACCGATAAAAAAGTAATTCTTATCATCCCGCCACAAAACATTGAATTTTGGCTGCTCTTTTTTTATTAAACTTGCTTCCAAAATTAAGGCCTCAATTTCTGATTGAGTTTTAAGATAGCCGATTTTTTTGACATCTTGGATAAAGAGTTTGTCTCGAAAATTTGGACTTTGAAAATGATTTTTTATTCTTTCCTGGAGATTGGCCGCTTTGCCAATGTAAAAGATTTCTCGTCCTTTCTTTAAAATATAGACGCCCGGCGATTTGGGAAGTGAAGAAATTTTCTTTTTATCTAAAAATTTAAACTTCATCATAACTGAACCATTTTACCTTAAAATCACCCCTTTTTCAATTTCTACTAAAGTTCACGATCGTGAACAATGATAGAATTGAAAAGTCCGGCCTCAAAGAATAAACGAGACCGGACTTGTGCTTGGCTTAGCCAAGAATGTTTGAGTGGAATCTAATTTTAGTAGTCCCAAACGACGTACAAAAGATAAAGAGATGTTACTATCACTACTACGGCGATGAGGATTCCAAGAAGAATCATTCCAATTATGTGTCCATCACGGAAGTTGTAGACAAATACAAGTTTCCCATTTTCGGTTATCTTCTCAATATTAAACTCTCTTATTGTTACGTTGCTCTCAACATACCTGTATATATCGTTGGTAACCATTAAATTGCCGCCACTCTCATTTCGGGTTGCGTAATACTTAACATAACCGAAATTTTGTTTCTCATTAGTTAAACCGTTAACTTTTTCGTCAACCAGGCCCTCCATTAGGAGTATCAGTTCGTCTCGAAAGTTATTCTTTGGCTCAAGATAAATTTCTACAAACTGATTATAGTCTTCGGTTTCGAATTCTGTCGTACCAAGGGCTAATCCTGCTCCACCTCCCCATCCTATCTTTTCTATTACTTTCTCATAGTTCCTGACAATAGGAACATGAGCAAATCTTTCTCCGAAACCCGCTCCTGCAAGCTCCTCTTCTATTTCTGAAAGAATAGGAGTTTCCACGACCTGCTTTTCCGGTATCGCTTCTAACCAAGCCCTGAACCCGAAAATCACAATACCGACTATCACCAAATTCACTACCAACAAAATCAATTTTTTCTTTCTCACCTTCATTCTTCCCCCTCCTGTTTATTATTTTTTGTTAAAGCTGGAACCTTTTTTCTCTATATAATTTTTAATGTTCAGATTGTATTATATAAAAGAAATTTCAATTTGTCAAGTTTTAATCCTCCAACATTAAACCTCAAATCATTAAAAAATAAAACCAGGATTTTTCCCTGATTTTGCTTTTGTAAAAAATATAAAAAACGCTATTTATTTTTTTGTTTCGTTTATCCGCTTAAAATCGTCTTTATTATTGAGATTAT
>CAYYIZ010000016.1:0-8652 GCA_964472105.1 uncultured Candidatus Saccharibacteria bacterium
TTTTGAATGAACCAAGCGGCAAAGAGGCCGACGAGGGCTCCCCCTAAAATGTCGGAAGGCCAGTGGAGGCCTGAGAAAATTCGGCTAAAACCAATTAAACAGCTGGCAATAAAAAACAAAAGGCCAGCTTTTTTGTTGTAAAAATAAACTGTCAAAGATAGGGCGAAAAAGAAAGCGGCATGCCCAGAAGGAAAAGAACCATTTGGGCTGTGGGGTAAAAGCAAATTAACTTGGCCCGCAACAAATGGCCGCGGCCTTAACCAGAGCCAACGAATAATTTCCGTAATAACATATCTTGCTAAAATCGCTGAAATAAAAGCCGTGCTCGCCATCTTCCAGTATTTTCTGAAGTTCTTTATCAAAAACAAAATCAAAATCCCAATTAAAACCCAACCAAGATATTTGGCAAAAAAGACGGCGAGGGTATCAAGCCAAAGATATTTTAAAGCAAAACTGTTTAGATATTGAAAAATCACTTGGTCCATACTTTTCTTCCTTCAACTTTTATTTTCCCTCTGGCAAAAAGTTTTATTGCTTTGCACAAAAGTTTATCTTCTTTTTGGTGGATTTTCTCTCCCAAGCTTTCAACTGTATCATCAGGAGCCATTTCCACTGTTTCTTGAAAAATTATTGGTCCGGTATCTACACCTTCATCAATAAAATGCAAAGTGCAGCCGGTAATTTTAACACCAGAATCTAATGTGTTTTTCGCAACCTCTAACCAGGGGCCGGGAAAAGCCGGGCACAAAGCTGGATGGATATTTATTACTTTATGAGGGAACTCTCTCAAAAAATTGTTGTCCATTACTATGTTCCAACCAGCCAGCATCACCAAATCAATCCTTTTTTCTTTTAAAATCCGAGCGAGCTCTCTATTGTATTCCTCTCTGCTTCTGCCTTGAGTTTTCCAATCAGAAAGCCGAAAATAAAGGCCCTCAATTTTTCTTTCTTTGGCAAAATCAATTCCGGGAGATTCTTTTTTATGGCTAACCACCAAAGCCAAATTAACCAAAGGGTCTTTTTTGCAGTACTTATAAATAGCCGGCAACCTGCCTCCCCTGCCAATTAAAACTGCGACATTTATTTTCTTCATTTAAAATAATTATTTAAAATTTTTTGAGGTCTTTAAGAATTGAGAGAATTTTATAATGTCAGCCGGACTGCCAAAATCAATCCAGTAATCTTGAATTTTTTTGATTTTTACCTTTTTCTCTTTGGCTAATAAGGTAATGGCATCTGTCAGTTCGTATTCTCCTCTCGGCGACAGAGAAATTTTTGGGATTTTGTCAAAAACCTCCGGGGTAAATTTGTAAAGTCCGGTGTTTATTAAATTGCCAACGTGTTCTTTGGACTTCTCAATAATCTCCTTCAGTAAACTATTATCAGAGATAAGAACGCCGTATTTTTCCGGGTGCTTATGGTAAAGTCCGGCTACATAATTATAATCATCTTCAATGTTAAATGATTTAAGGTCTTTTACTGAGAAAAGGTTGTCGCCGGGAACTACCAAAAAATTCTCTTTGCCGATAATGTCTTTAACGCATTTTATCGGGCACAAAGTCCCGTATTCTTTTTCTCCTAATATCTCAAACTGATTAACAACCTTGGCTTTATATTTATATTTCTTTAAAAACTCTCTCATCATCTCTTCTTTGTAGCCAACAACCAAAACCAGTTCTCCATACCCGGCTTTCAAAAGATTATCTAAAAGATAGCCCAGAAAGGGCTTTTTTTGAACCTCAATAAGGAGCTTTGATTTATTTTTGGTCAGGTGGAGCATCCGGGTCCCTTGACCGGCGGCTAAGATAACTGCCCTCATAACTTCTTAGTCAGATTAAAGGCCTTTTTATTTAAATCAAAGTATTTTTCGGGAACAATCCCTGAAATGGCTTCTAAGATTGAGCTTGGTTTTAAGGGAATTAATTTTTTGAAAACTGCGTAACCCAAAAGGTAAATTCCCGTTAAAACTTCGTTGCCCAATTCCTCTTTGGCAATTTTGGAAGCAGGAACAAAAATGACTTTTTTGGAAAACTTCTTTAACTCTCTTGAAATTTCTTTGCTTGAAAAAGTTTTTTTAGCGTCAAGAATCGGTTTAATAAAGTCATTAACTAAAAACACTGTTTGCTTTTTTGAACCATAATAACAAGTATTCAGAGTTTCCTGGGCTTCAAGAGAAATTACTAAGTCGGCTCCAGCTTGACGAACCAAAGGAGAATGAATTTCTTTACCGAATCTAACATGGGTTTCAACCGAACCGCCTCTTTGAGATAATCCGTGGAGTTCTGAAGTTTTGATGTCAAGTCCCTCAATCAAAGCTGCCTCGCTCAAAATCCGAGTCAGAGTAATAATCCCCTGACCTCCAACTCCAGCTAAAATTATATTAAATTCCTTTTTCATACAATTTATCTAATAAAGACACAGGGTCTTCGGGCGATGATTACCGAAACTGTTTTTTTATTTAAAAATTCTTTGACGGTTCTGACAAACTCTTTTTGGTTAATTTGGTCAATAATCTTTAAATTTTTTACTCCGCAAGCTCTGACAATGTCTTCAATTTTTATTTTAGGAGAGGGTTCGCCCATGCCGGTTTTTTCAATGCCGGGATGGGGCTGGTGGCCGGTCATTGCCGTGGTTTGATTATCCATAATTATAATTAGGGGGTTGGAGTTATTATTAACAGCATTTATTAAAGGGGGAATGCCAGCGTGATAAAATGAGGAGTCGCCGACAAAAGCAATCAATTTTTGTTTATTTGAAGTGGCCTTTTTAATACCGTGGGCTATACCAACCGAAGAACCCATACAATAAAGATAATCCTGAACATTATGAGGCGGTAAGCCAGCTAACATATAACAGCCGATTTCCCCTCCAAAAATTACTTTTTTGGGGCCGGCTGCTTTTTTCACTCCTTGAAAGACCAACCAGTAAGGACAACCGGGACAAAGCTGGGGACGCCGTTTTGAAAAACTGGGGAATTTTAGCTGAGAGATTTTCCACTTTCTGCCAGTTGCTTTTGCCACCGCCGCAATTACATATTCCGACCGCAGTTCATTGACCTCTGGCAATAAATCCTTGCCGAAAATTTGAAGTTTTGGATTGGCATCTTTAGCTAATCTGACAACCTCTCTTTCTAAATAAGGTTCTAATTCCTCAACTATTAAAACTTTTTTTAGCGGCTTGATGAATTTTTTTATTTTCTCTTCCGGTAAAGGATTAAAAAATCCCAGCTTCAAAACCGGCAAGTTTAAGTTAAGTTCTTTCAACGCCTCTTTTGCATATAAGTAAGCAACTCCCGAAGCAACAATCCCAACCTTAGAGCTTACGGAGAACTGTTCTCCGGAGATTTTGTTTAGGGGGGATTTTTCAGAGATTTCTTTTCTTATTTTCTCTATCTTTTGCAAAAGTTCTTTTTTCATTTCAAGGACTCGGGGCGGCATTGTTATGAATTGACGAGGATTTTTAATAAACTTCCCTTGTCTTTTGCCCTGAACAATCTTTCCCAGCTTAACAACCCCGCTTTGCAAAGCCACTCTGGTTGTTTCTCTTACCATTATCGGAATTTTATATTTTTCTGAAAGCTCAAAGGCAAATTTTGTAAAATCTTTACATTCTTGGGGAGTTGATGGCTCTAATATTGGAATATTGGCTAATTGAGCAAAAGCTCGGCTGTTCTGTTCGGATTGGGCAGAACTTGAACAGCCCGGGTCATCAGCAACCAAAATAACCATCCCTCCTTTAACGCCTGAGTAAACCAGAGGTATTAAAAAATCAGAGGCAACATTCAAACCAAAGTTCTTCATCGCCGCCAAACTTCTCAAGCCGGAGAAAGAAGCCCCCGCCGCCGCTTCCATGGCAGCTTTTTCGTTGGTAGAAAACTCAAAATATAAATTCGGAACTTTGAATTTTGAATTTTGAATCTTAAAAAAAGTATTGCCAATTTCAGAAGCCGGGGTGCCGGGATAAGTAGAAACAAACTGAACCCCTGACTCCAGAACTCCTCTGACAATCGCTTCGTTCCCAAGAATAATTATTTTCTTGCCAACTTTTTTTGATAGAATCTTCATAATTTCTAATTGTACCATAAAGCTCGTTAATTTTGAATTATTTCTGGCTGGAAAGAGTTATTGAGTTTCACGTCCACGGGAACGACCTCTTTTATTTTCTTGTTTTTGATTGTGATTTTTAACAATCTGCCCTGCATTGTTTGCTCAGAAAATCCTTGGTCAAATACAAAATTGCCCAGGCTGTAGGCAATCCAGCCATTTTGATATTTTTCTAATTTTTGAACTATATGGGGATGGTGTCCGACCACCAAATCTGCGCCAGCTTCAATGCAGGATTGACTGAAAGTTTTTTGAAAAAAAGTTGGCTCCAATGAATACTCTCTGCCAGCGTGCAAAGAGACAATTAAAATATCTATCTTTTGTTTGGT
This sequence comes from uncultured Candidatus Saccharibacteria bacterium, assembly GCA_964472105.1. Classification (GTDB taxonomy): domain Bacteria; phylum Patescibacteriota; class Minisyncoccia; order Minisyncoccales; family CG1-02-41-26; genus CAYYIZ01. The sequence continues at coordinate 4,433 of CAYYIZ010000016.1, forward strand.
TTTTTTTATATTTTCTTTTACTTTTTCAATGTCTTCCTCCCCAATCCAAGCTACGCCAGAATAATCATCACCTGCTCTCCAAACCTCGGGACCTAAATCAGTATAAGCCAGGAAACCAATTTTAGTATTTTTGACCTCTTTTATTTTTAAAGAAAATGCTTCCCTTTCATTAAATCCGGCGCCAACATAATCTATTCCTGCTTCTCTTAGTCTTTCCATTGTATCTGTTAAAGCCGCTCTTCCATAATCTAAGGCATGATTATTAGCCAAAGATAAAACATCAAAGCCGGCATAAGCCAAACCCTCTAACACCGCCGGGTCAGCCCGAAAAGAATAAATACTGCCCACTTTCTGTCCCTTGTCTGAGATTGGCCCTTCTAAATTACCAAAGACAAGGTCTGCTTTTTTTAAGTCGTCAGCAATTTTTAAAAAGGGCCATCGCCAGTCACCATTCTGACGAATATACCATTCAACTCCCCTATCCAGCATAATGTCGCCTACCGCAAAAACAGTTATATCGGACAATGTTAAGGAAGCGGTAAAACTTGAGGGCTCAACTTTCTTGAAACAGCCGCACCAATTCAAACTTAAAATAGCAACTGCTATCACAACAGCTGCTCCAAAACAGAAAATGGTGATATACTTGCAAATTTTATACCACAAAGTTGATAAGTTTGTCTTTAACAAAGATTGTTTTTTTGATTTTTTTATTGAGGAGCCATTTTTTGATTTTAGGATTTTTCAGGGCACTTTTCTTAGCTTTAACTTCTGAAATTCCGATTTCAACTTCAACCTTGTCGCGGACCTTGCCGTTAATTTGAACCACCAAAGTTATCTTTTCTTCCTTAATTAATCTCTCGTCGTACTTAGGCCATTTTTGAGAGAAAATAGAGTCTTTTTCCTGATAATCTCTAAGGGGTTTTTCTCTGAGCTTCTGCCAGAATTCTTCTGCCATATGGGGAGCGAAAACCGAGAAAACTTTCAAAAAATCTTCAAAATCTTTCTCGCTTAAACCCTGTTTGTTTTCCTGCCAGGCATTAGAAAATTCCATTAAAGAGCTTACCGCTGTATTAAACTTCATATTTTCAATATCCTCTGAAACTTTTTTAATGGTTTTATGGAGTATTTTTTTAAGACCGCTGATTGATGCTGATTTGGGCTGATTAATGCTGATAAATTGATTAGATAATTTCCAAGCTTTATCCAAAAATCTTTTCACTCCTTTAACTCCTTTGGTATCCCAAATAATTGTTTGACTAAATGGCCCCATAAACATCTCGTAAACTCTCAGGGCGTCGGTGCCGTATTTGGCAATAATTTGCTCGGGGGTGATGACATTGCCTCGGGACTTGGACATTTTAATTCCCCCTTCACCAAGAACCATGCCGTGAGAAGTTCGCTTTTTATAGGGTTCGGAGCCAATAGATTTTGGTACGGCGCCAATGTCCCATAAAAATTTGTAGATGAACCGGGAGTACAACAAATGCAAAGTGGTATGCTCCATGCCGCCGTTGTACCAATCAACCGGCATCCAATAGCGGAGTAATTTCACTGAAGCTAATTTTTGAGTATTTTTCGGGTCGCAGTAGCGGAGATAATACCAATTGCTTCCTGCCCAATTTGGCATAACATCGGTTTCTCTTTTGGCGGCTCCTCCGCATTTGGGACAGGAAGTTTCTACCCAACTTTTAATTTTAGCCAAAGGTGATTCGCCGGTTCGGCTGGGCTTAAACCCTTTAATATTGGGCAGGGTTACGGGCAAATCTTTTTCGGGTACCGGCAGCCAGCCGCATTTCTCGCATTTAACCATTGGGATTGGCTCTCCCCAATAACGCTGTCGGGAAAAAACCCAATCCCTTAATTTATAGTGAACTGTTTTTTTTACCAAACCCTTTTTTCCCAAAAACTCTCTAATTCTCGTTCTGGCAGATTCCGAGCTCAAACCGTTAAATCTTTTAGAGTTAATCAAGATTCCCTCTCCAGTATAGGCCTTTTTATATCTTCCATCAGAAACGGCAAAACCCGGCTTTCTCTTTCCTCCCTTTGGTCTTATAACTTCTATCATCGGCAAATTGTAAGCTCTGGCAAATTCAAAATCCCTTTCATCATGGCAGGGAACTGCCATAATGGCGCCTGTGCCGTAGTGCGGTAAAACGTAATCGGCAATAAAAATAGGAATCTCCTTCTCGGTTGCTGGATTAACGGCTTGGATCCCTTCCAATCTTATCCCTGTTTTTTCTTTTACTTCAGAAATTCTTTCTCTTTCCAGTTTTCTTTTTGCCTTTTCAATGTAAGCTTCAACCGCTTTAAGATTGGTAATTTGAGCTTTAAGTTTTTCAACAATTTGGTTTTCCGGAGCCAAAACTAAGTAAGTAGCGCCAAAAATAGTGTCTATTCGGGTAGTGAACACCGGAATTGAAAATTGAAAATTGAAAATTGAAAATTGAACTTCTGTGCCTTCTGATTTTCCTATCCAATCTTTCTGCAAAAGCTTGACTCTTTCTGGGTAATCAACTTTATTCAAGTCCCGGAGTAATCTTTCGGCGTATTTGGTAATTTTTAACATCCATTGTTCTTTTTCTTTTTTTGCCACTTTCGTCCCGCATCTCTCGCACATTCCATCAACCACTTCCTCGTTAGCTAAGCCAATTTTACAGCTGGGACACCAGTTAATAGGCATTTTAGTTTTGTAAGCCAATCCCTTTTTAAAAAGCTGCAAAAATATCCATTGGGTCCATTTGTAATAGTAGGGGTCGGTGGTATTAATTTCCCTACTCCAATCAAAAGAGAGCCCTAAACTTTTTTGCTGGCGCTTGAAAAAAGCGGTATTCTTTTTGGTAACAATTTTGGGATGGATTTTGGTTTTAACGGCGTAGTTTTCGGTGGGCAGCCCGAAAGCGTCCCAGCCCATGGGAAACAAAACGTTAAAACCTTCCATTCTTCTTTTCCGAGCCACTATATCTAAGGCAATATAGGGTCGGCAGTGTCCAACGTGCAGTCCTTCTCCCGAGGGATAGGGGAACTCAACTAAAATATATTTCTTTGGCCCCAGCCCCTTCCGAGAAGGAGCGGGGTCTTTAGCTCGGTAAATTTCGCTTTTCTGCCAAAATCTCTGCCATTTTTTCTCAATTTTTTGGGGACTATACATATTTCTTATCTTATCATTTTTTAATTTTTTGGCAAAATTAAATCCAGGGGCTAAACGTTAAGCCCCTGGTTTTGGTTCTATTTTTCTTTCAATGATAGCTCTTTTTGAATCCGTTTCCCGAAATATTTGAGCTCTTTCCAGAGCTTCCCATTTCGTATCATAGGGTACATCATAAGCCGGAATGCTAACCCTATGAACGTTATAAGTAGCATTGTTCCCAATGCTACATAACTCGTTAAAAAATCTATCATTTTCCTTTCTCCTTACTATAATCGATTCTATTCCGAGATTCTATTTCTGATCTCGAAAAATCCAAATTCCGCAACAAATCATTGCGAGCCCTACCACAATGGCCACATTATTTAAAAGGTACATCTCCATTTCTTGCTGGGGCCAAAGCATCCCCCATAGATATATCAGCAATCCTACTGCTAAAAAAATATATCTCGCGATTTTCATCTTTGCTTCCTCCTTCCCAAAAAGATTATTACCAGAATCGCCACAACAAGTACTACTACTGCCCAGATTTCTCTCAACGCCGGATCAAAGGGCCCAGAATTGAAGAAGTTGCCAAATTCTGTTCGGACTAATTTTGACCCAAGCAAAATCTTCTTCCCAATTACTCTTGCAACATCTCCGCCTGAACTACTCATTATTGATATAAGTCTCGGTAAGAAAAAGATTCCTAGGAAAATCAATATCCGTAAAAATATAGCCAAGGAGGAGAGTTTCCTATGTCTCCGAGTCAAACCTAAGAATATTGGGATAAGAAATATCACTACTAATATTAATGTTAAGGCAATCGTTATGTTTTTCACTTCTTCCTCCCGTCTCTAATTTTTTAAGAACTTTATTCTATTATACTAATTTTTCGTCAAATGTCAATGTCTATAATCTAAATAATTTTTTGGCGTTTTGAGTAGTTTTTTCGGCTACTTCTTCAAAACTTATGTTTTTGACTTCAGCGATTTTTTGAGCGACATATTTTACATATAAAGGTTCGTTTCTTTTGCCGCGAAATGGTACCGGAGTCATAAATGGACAATCTGTTTCAACCATTATTTTATCCAAA
>CAYYIZ010000017.1:0-3455 GCA_964472105.1 uncultured Candidatus Saccharibacteria bacterium
CCCACTGATAAATTCCTAAACCTTTAAGATAATTGTAGAAATGTGTGATTTCTTTTGATATATCCTCAATGTCTTTATAGCTAAGATTGTGCCACATATTTTTTACTTCACTCAACGAAACATTTCTATCACGATGAGCCGATAATTTATTTCTTACCCTTCTATATTGCCCATTCGGTGTAGTATTAGTTCGTTTAGAGAAATTGTTTAATTTCGGCAAAAACGATTCAAATCTTTCTAATATTTCTTTTTGCTGTTCATATTCAATTGATTTATCTTGATCGATTAAATCCTTAAATTCTTGAAATTTATCATATAACGAGCACATATCTATCATCATATATTTGAGAATTGCTCTTCGTTTATGAGGGTCTCTAAGTTCTCTGTATATATCACTTAAACATAAAATATCATCCCATATTAATCTAATAAGAACTAATTGTTTCGTTAAGGATACTTCGGGAAGATACTTATCTTTGTTGTAGTCACTAAAGGGGTGATAAATATCGTCTCTCTCTTTATTATAAAAATAGTTATTTATGTCCATTGTCATTTTAGACTTACTTGCTGCTTCAATCATAGCAGGTTAAAATAATTAAGAAAATAAAAAGTTGCCCAGCGATGGGCTTTTTCCTTATAGAGACAGTTTCTCTGCTCTGAGAATAGCACAGTTTTCTTGAAGATTCAAGCTGAAAATAGCCCAATAAATGGGCTTTTTGAGCTCTCAGAGGATTATCCCGAGAAAGAGGGGTAAATTTGCCTATCAAGGTAAATGGCGCTCCAAATTAGACGACGTTCGAACCTGGATTATGGAATCCTTAGATTCCATTGATATTCCTGAGTTTAATAAAATCTTATCTGGAAGTCCAGAGAAACACAAAAAGTTGGCCTGGAGCTCAGTGAATGATCGATAGAAAGATAACTTTACAACAATTTCAATTCATCTTCGTCTGGAGGTTTAAAATACCTTGGAGTTTTCTTTACAAATCCAAGGTGCCGATAAATTCTATATCTTATTATTTGGGGAACTTTATACCATTTTTCGTTCAATAGCCCATTTTCTTGGATATAGTTATGATAAAAATCGCTAAAAATGGACCTAAAGCTTTCCTCGCCTAAAAAGGCTATTGCCATTAATTCAACAAAGCCTCCTGTAAAAAAAGTTAGCGTATATAGATTTCTCTCAAGAAATAATAGCAAACCGCCTTGTTTCAGTAGGGTAACCGTCTCTATTCCTTGATAATTACTCCATATTCTGAACTTATATAATACATCCAAAATTGTCATTTTGTCGTTACGATTTGAATCAAATCTAAACATCTTTTTTAAATCATCAATGTAGTCATATTCTAAGTCGTAAATTGTCTTGTTTGGCGGTCTTGGGCATCTCGAGTACAAGAATTTCCATTCTCTTTTGTCAACATCAAGAAAGTTCTTTTTTCTTTCACCTTTCTTGTAGTATATGTTGAATGGAAATTTGATAAGGGATTTCGAATACTTACCAAGCTGGTGTCTATTGAAATAAAGGGAGGGTTTTCTATGTTCAACGGTAGACAGTTTTGCATTCTCGGTAAAGACTAAAGAGGTGTAGTATGAATAAACCGAATAGTAATATTTAATTATTTTCCATGGAGGAAAAAGAATTAGTACTGGATCATCCTCTATCCAATTCAAGCTTGAACCGATATTAAAATCTTGAGAAAAAGGAAAACCGGCCGCAATTTCATTATACCATCCCTGCAATAGATGAATTCTGAACTTTTTCTTAGAACCATGCTTGGTGACAAGATTACGTTTTAGTTTAACTGGGTCATAATTCAACTCACGTAAAAACAACTGAAACAGTTCATCAACTCGATATCTTCTATTTTTCAGTGTCGCTTTATCCGCGTACCTCAATTTAAGAAGCCAAGCAAATCTATCAATGATATCGTGAAATTCCAAATACCTTGTTAATTCAGGGTGATATTCGTATAAAAAACTTTTGGTTCTTTTGAAAATGTCTTTCTGATACTGATTATCCCTTGATAAAAGACGTAATCTTGGAAAATCATAAATAGATATTAGGGGCTGCTTGTTTTTATCTGGAATATGGTCTACCAAATTATGTTTGATTAACTTTCTTAAGAAACTCCGTCCCAGATTAAACTTTTTAGATATATATTTTAATGACTTATATTTAGCCATAGAAGTTCCTCGACATGTGGTTTTCTGCTAATTTTTTCTCTTTTCTTTCTAATTTATAACTTTTTTGCCTAAAAGGCAAAGTAATAAAAAGCTACCAAATGAGGGGTTTCTTGACTCTTGGAGAGTTATACACAGGAAGAGGGGTAAATTTGCCTATTGGGGCAACTTGTGCCGCGGGTGGGACTCGAACCCACATGAGCAAAGCTCATACGATTTTGAGTCGTACGCGTAAACCAATTCCGCCACCGCGGCAACTTTCTTATTCTATCACTAAATTTTTTAAATTCAAACTTTTTTACCTTTCTCTTTCTCTTTTGCATCCTGCCAAGCGGCTTCAATAATTTTTTGGGGCCATTTTTGTTTTAATTCCTTTAAATTTACGCAGTCAATTTTGTGAATAGAGGCCCCTTCTCCCTTGGTAATAAAAGCTAAAATTTTATCACCTGGTTTGGGATTACAGCCCTTGCTGAATTTTACTGAAATCCCAGATTCACCAGCCACCAAAACCCGAGCTTCCCTCCTTTTTTTGAGAGGTATAATCTTTTTAATAATAGAAACCTTTTCTCGCAAAGTTAGCTTTGGCGGTTTATCCGGAGAAATTCCATAAGCTTTTTGCAGGAAGCTTCTAATTTTAGAACGGGCTTTAGCTGTTTTCACAAATCTCAGCCAATCAGAGGAAGGGGTTTTGTTTTTGTTGTCTAATATTTCGACGGTTTCACCGGTTTTCAGAACTTGATTTAAAGAGACTATTTTCCTGTTAACTTTAGCTCCTTCGCAGTGCTCGCCGACTTCGCTATGAACGGCATAAGCAAAATCAACTGGACAGGAGCCCTTAGGCAGGTTAATCACATCGCCCTTGGGGGTAAAAACAAAAACTCGGTCTTTGAATAACTCAGATTTTAGATGGTCCGATATTTTTTCAGTATCTTTAATTTCTTCCCGCCATCTTCGTAATTGGTCCAGCCAGTAAAATTGGTGTCGATAAGTTCTTTTAGAAAATTCTTCTTTGTAAGCTAAGTGAGCAGCCGCCCCGTATTTTGCTTCTCGGTGCATCTGTGGAGTTTCAATTTGAATTTCCACAATTTTACCCTCTCCGCAGAAAACGGTAGTGTGTAAAGACCGATAACCGTTTGGCTTGGGGGAGGAAATATAATCTTTAATCCTGCCCGGCAGGGGAGACCAAGTATTGTGAATCCGACCCAAAGCTCGATAGCAGCCCTCAACGTCAGGAATGATTATTCTCAAAGCAACCAAATCATAGATTTTTT
>CAYYIZ010000017.1:3465-8559 GCA_964472105.1 uncultured Candidatus Saccharibacteria bacterium
ATCGTGCCTTAAAAGCTTTTGGTACAAAGAAAAGTAATGTTTGGCTCTAGCATGGATGTCTAATATGGTAATTTTCTCCTGGCTGAGCATTTTTATTAAACGCGGCTTAACTCTCTCAAGGTGCTTTTCTCTTACCTTATATTCTTCTCTCACGGATTCTTTTAACCATTTATATTCTTTTGGATAAAGATAGAGAAAAGCCAAATCTTCAAGCTCGCCTTTTACTTCTCCCATTCCAATTCCATAAGCTAAAGGAGATAAGATTTCCAGGGCTTCTAAGCTTTTTCTCTGCTGGTAATCTTTCTGCTGATAATCTCTGGGAAAACTTTGAAGATTTCTCATTTCGTCCAATCTGCCGGCTAACATAATGAAAATTGGCCGTAAGTCTTGAGTAATGGCAAAAATCATTCTTCTTAAATTGCCTGCTTGGGTGTCCAAAAAGATTTTCTGCCATTTTTTTATTGGTTTTGCCTTAGAATCTTTTCTGGAGGAGAAAAGTTCCCTTAATTGATTTGCCTTTCTGATTATTTTGGAGATTTCAGCCTGGGCTTCTTTGGAGATATTTTTAAGAGTTAGAGAAAATTCAGGAACATGATGCAAGATTCCAGCGGCTATATTTTCTTCTTCAACTATTCCCATCTCTTTCAAAAGCAACCCGGTTCTCAAAGAATGGACAAATAAAAAGTAGTCCTCTTTGAAGGTTTTACCAAGAATTTCCAGAGCTGAATTAATTATCTTTTTCTCCCTAAATTCTTCTTTAAATTTTTGGATTAGTTTCGGCATTTTTTACAAAACCACAATCTTTATTTGAACATTTTATTTGCTTCTTTTTTGTTTCAATTAAAAGAGAATGGCATTCGGGGCAGGTTTCTTTGATTGGTTTATCCCAAAAAGCCAAATCACAATCCGGCCAGCGATTACAGCTATAAAACACTTTACCTCTTCTGCTTCTTTTTTCAACTATTTCTCCTTTTTTGCATTTTGGACATTTTATGCCAAGCTTTGGCTTGGGCAGGGGCTCGGTATATTTGCATTTCGGAAACTCCGAGCAAGCATAAAATTTTCCATAACGTCCCCATCTTATAACCATAGGAGAGGAACACTTTTTGCAGATTTTTTCGGTTTTCTCCACCAGATTTTTCTTTGAGACCTCTTCATATTTTTCTTTTAAGTTTTTTTCAAAAGGACCATAAAAATCTTTTATGGCTCGGACCCAACTTTCTTTTCCTTGGGCAATCTTATCTAAATTCTCCTCCATTTTGGCGGTGAATTTAATATCAACTATTTTAGGAAAATGGGCTGTCAAAAGGTCATTTACCAATACTCCAATTTCAGTTGGCGCCAATTTCTTATCTTCGTTCTTTAAAACATAGTTTCTCTTCTGGATGGTATCTAAAATCGGCGCATAGGTTGACGGCCTGCCGATCCCTTCTTTTTCTAAAGTTTTTACCAAAGTTGCTTCGCTGTATCTTGGGGGCGGCTGGGTGAAATGCTGGGAGGGGATAAGTTTTTTGAGGGCTAATGTCTCGTTTTTTTCCAAAGGCGGCAGTTCGTTTTCTTTAAATTTTATTGGGTAAACTTTTAGAAAACCGGCGAATTTCAAGAGCTGTCCGGTTGCCCGAAAAATGTATTTTTTAGCAGAAATATCAATCTGAGATGAATTAAATTCGGCTTGGCTCATCTGACAGGCAATAAATCTTCGCCAGATAAGGTCATATAACCTTTCCGTATTTTTGTCTGAAAATTTGGCTTGCCCGCCTAAGTTTTGCGGAGCAAAATCTGGGCGGGTTGGCCTGATTGCTTCGTGGGCTTCTTGAACTCTGCCCCTGGCTTTATATCTTCTTGCAAATCCTGCCCAATATTCTTTACCATAGTTTTTCTGGATAAATTTTTTGGCTCCAAGCAATGCCTGAGTAGCCAGATTTAAAGAATCCGTCCTGTGGTAGGAGATATGGCCTCTTTCGTAAAGATTTTGGGCAACAAACATTGTTTTCTTGGCTGAAAATCGCAAGCGAGAATAGGCCTCCTGCTGTAAAGTGCTGGTGGTAAAGGGAGGCAGGGGATTCCTTTTAACTTCTTTTTTCTCAATATTAACTATTTCGTATTCGGCTCCTTTTAGTTCTTTGACAATTTTTTCCGTCTCTCCTTTATTTTTTATTCCGAGCTTTGGGATAACCTCACCGTCCTTTTTAGTCAATAAAGCTTTAAATTGTTTTTCTTCATCAGCGTGCTTTTGGAGCAAGGCCTCAATGCTCCAGTATTCTTGTCTTAAGAAATTCTCAATTTCTTTCTCTCTTTCTGCTATTAACCTGACCGCTACCGACTGCACCCTGCCGGCCGACAGCCCCCTGACCACCTTTTTCCACAAAAACGGAGAAAGCTTATACCCCACCAATCTGTCCAAAATCCGTCTTGCTTGCTGGGCTCGGACCAAGCTTATATCAATCTTTCTTGGATTTTTCAACGCCTCTTCAATCGCTTTTTTTGTTATTTCATGAAAAACAATCCTCTGATAAGATTTTTCATCGTTTAAATTTAAAATCTTGGTCAAATGCCAGGCAATTGCTTCTCCCTCTCTGTCCTCGTCCGTGGCAAGTATGACAGTTTCAGCTTTAGCTAAATATTTTTTAAGTTCAGACGCTTTTTTTCTTGCTTTGAAGGGAATAACATATCTTGGCTTAAAATTATTTTCAGTATCAACGCCTAAATCTCCCTTGGGCAGGTCGCGAATATGGCCATAGGAAGACTTAACCAGGTATTTTGTTCCCAGGAAGCGGCTGATTGTTTTACTTTTTGTGGGACTTTCTACGATAATTAAATTCATGTTGTTTGAAAATTGAAAATTAGCGCAACGGGGAGTAAGTATTTCCGCCTAAGTTTTTTACCTTTTTATTTATTTCCATCATAGTCAAGGCAGATGAAACCAATTGGGGTGATAATTTTGTTTTTTCAATAATTTTATCAATATGCAAATTTCCCTCGCTTAACACTTTTAAAATTAAATTTTCTTCTAAACTTTCTCCCTTTAATTCTTTTTCGCCAATTTTTGGCAGATTTAATTCTTTTAAGATGTCATCAGCGCTTTCAACTAACTTTGCTCCTTGTTTAATCAAGAAATGAGTTCCCTTGGAATTTAAAGAATAGACGGGACCCGGTACAGCAAATGTCTTTCTTCCTTGCTTTTGGGCCCAGTCAGCGGTAATTAAAGCCCCGGATTTTATTTTGGCTTCAACCACCAAAACCCCTAAACTCATTCCGGAAATTATTCGATTTCTTTTGGGAAAGCTGAACTGACTGCCCGGTGTTCCTTCAGGATATTCAGAAACCAAACAACCGCCAGATTCTAAAATTTTTTCTGCCAGTTTCAAATTCTCCTGGGGGTACAGGGATTTTTCATCAAGGCCCGTCCCCAAAACGGCAATTGTTCTGCCTTTGCCATCAAGAGCTCCCTGGTGGCTGAAGCCATCAATTCCCCTGGCCATTCCGCTGACAATTGTAATTCCTACTTGGGCGAGTTCTCGGGCAATTGAAAAAGCAATTTCTTTTCCGTAATCGGAACATCGTCTGGTTCCAACAATACTGAAGCAAGTTTCATTTTTTAACAGAGTCCCTTTAAGGTAAAGAACTTTCGGCGGGTCTTTAATGTTTTTCAGAAGCTCTGGATAAGTTTCTTCTTCAATGTTAACGGTTTTGAGCTCCATTGTACTGAGTGTAAACGAAAAACTTAAATTTTTAAAGGTTATTCTTCTTCACTCTTTCCACTGCTTCAGAAAGCATCTGGCAATAGAGGTTAAGTCCGATTTTGTTTATACTGCCCGATTGCTCTTTGCCTAAAATATTTCCCGCTCCCCGAATTTCCAAATCTCGCAAAGCAATTTTGTAGCCAGAGCCCAATTCTTCAGCTTCTTTCAGGGCTTTTAACCGCTTTTTTGCCAAAGGGGTTAATCTCTTTTTCGGATGTAAAAAGTAAGCAAAACTTTGTCGGAAAGAGCGGCCTATCCTGCCTCGGATTTGGTAGGACTGGCTCAAGCCCAGTTTGGCAGCCGCATCAACAATTAAGGTATTCACCCTTGGCAGGTCAAGGCCGTTTTCAATAATGGTGGTGGACAGGAGTAAATTACTTTTTCCTTTTTGAAAATCATCCATTACCTTAACCATTTCGTTTTCTTTTAATCTGCCGTGCAAAATTCCAATTTTAGCGCCGGTTTCCAATCCCTCCAAGAATTTTTTAAAAGCTCCAATTGTTTCAATTCTGTTATGGAGGAAATAAATCTGGCCGTTCCTTTCAAGTTCCGCCTCTATGGCTCTTTTGACAATTCCTTTGCGGAAAGGCAAAACAAAAGTTTTAATTGCCTTTCTTCCTTCGGGCGGGGTTTGGATTAAGCTTATTTTCTTCAAAGAGCTCAGGCTCATATACAAAGTTCTGGGAATAGGGGTGGCGGAAAGCGAAAGGACGTCAATTTCCGGTTTAAAAGTTCTTAATTTTTCTTTTTGACGAACCCCAAATTTCTGTTCATCATCAATAATTAAAAGTCCCAAATTTTTAAAATCCACATCTTTTGAAAGAATCCTGTGGGTGCCGATTAAAATATCAATTTTCCCTTCAAAAACCCCTTTAAGGGTTTTTCTTTGCTCTGTTTTTGATTGTAATCTTGTCAGAATGTCAACCTGGAAAGGAAGATTTTTCAATCTCTGCTGAAATGTCTTAAAGTGCTGAGAAGCCAAAATTGTTGTTGGGCAGGTCAAGACAACCTGCCTTCCGTTTTCAGCAGCCCTGACAGCCACCCTTAAAGCAACCTCGGTTTTACCAAAACCAACATCACCGCACAGAAGGCGATCCATTGGCTTCCCTTTTTCTAAATCCTGGTTAATTTCTTTCAGGGCTTCAATAATGCGTTTGAAGGCAATCATGCCGGGATCGTCTTTTCCAGTGCTCTTGTCGGCGAAAATACGTGCTCGGCCTTGGCGCGAAGGCTGGTCACGGAGCCGAAGAATTGAGTCAGCGATGGCTTGGTCGGCAACGTTGACAAGGACGGCAGGGTCATCAATTCCTTCTGTGGCAACACGTGCAGCCTCCAAAGCATCGAGCACGGT
>CAYYIZ010000018.1:0-8359 GCA_964472105.1 uncultured Candidatus Saccharibacteria bacterium
ATAAAGATTATAAAGATGGGCCAACCTAAGGACTGAACGAAAATCCAAAGGCGACTCTGTTCTTGTCTTTTCTAATTGAAGAATAAGAAAATCCATTTCTGTCTCAAGATTTGCTTTGGGAATTTTTTGAATACTATTTTGAATAATGCTTTGGGCTTGCTGGGCAAGAAATTCTCTTATCTGATATTTTCCCATTGGCGAGGTATTTACGGTTTTTTCGTAAAATTCCATTTTCTCCGGCAATGTTTCAGCTTGAAGGGTTTTTATGACAAAGTGGTCGGTTCGGGCCGGTTGGATTACAAACTGGGAAAAAGTGAAAAGAAAAACAAAAATCAGAGGCACCCCTATCCAGTAACGTTTTGAAACAGGTTCTCTCCCCTTTTCTCTTTCTTGCCCCGCAATTTCTTTTCCAAGACTGGCTAAAAATCCCCCAAATCCTAAAATTAAGCAGAACATCATTAAACTTACCGCCATATCAAAAACGGTTAAGTTCTGGATAAAATAGGCAATTGGCAGGGCGGTAAATATTGAAAAAGTCCAAAAATCAACGGTTTTCTCTTTAAAATATTTTTTCCAAAAGACACGAAGGAAGTTAACGAATATATAAAAGTAAGCCATTATCCCAAATATTCCGATGGTCACCAAAATATCAAAGATAATGTTGTGAGTTCTGTCAAACCAAATCTCTCCACCGCACTCTGGAGTGAAAAGACAGGGGTTAAAAAATTTAGTGAAAGCAATGGTGTAGTTTTCCGGGCCCCAACCCAAAAGAGGTCTTTCCAAAAATGCTTTTTGAGCCATTTCCCAGTTTACAAACCGAGCCCGGCTGGTTAGTTCAATAAATTTTTCATGGATAAAGTTTTTGGGCAAAAACAGCAAGGTCAAAGAAGTCACCACAACAACCACGGAAACTGCCAGAAGAACTTTTCCTAAAATCCTGATTCTCCGAGAGTTCACCCGGAAGGCCAGCCAAAGCAAAAACATTAAACCAAAGCCGCCCAAAGTTGAAACGAGGGCTGCTCTGGCTCCAGCATAATAAATAGTAAGAAGAGCAAGAATGACGGCCGTTAAAGAGAAAATTTTTATTGCTAAATTCCTTTTTTGAAAAAAGAGAAAGAGAGCCAAAAAAACGTTAAATAGAAGATAGGTGCCCAAAAAGGAAGTGTTGCCCAGGGTTCCTCCCGCTTTCCAGGAAAACTTAAAGGCCTTAACTCCGGCATTTTCCAAAAGGCTGATTGAGCTTACCGTAAGTGAAACGAAAACCGAAACCAAGAAAACTTTCCACCAATCCGACATTTTGAAAACGCACGATACCGCCAAGAAAAATCCAAATAAATGCAGCCACATCAAAAGCCCTGTCATTCTCTCGTATTTTGACCAAAAAGACCTTGAGGAATCCACCCCAAAGATAGAACTCAATATCAAAATAATTAGAAATAAAATTACCGCTAAAAAAATTGCATTAATCTTGGGGCGATATTTTTTGTAATTGAACGCTAAAAAGAGCCAGCTGAAAAATACAATCTGGCAACCCGCCATAATATATAAGCTTCTGGGACCGACAAAAGGAAAATAAAACTTGCCCTGCAAGATTAAGGGGGCAAATAAAATTAAATAGGTTCCAAACTGAACAATTTTCACCATAAAAAACTCAACTCCCCTTTCTCTTTCGACCGGGGGGCCCTGAAATCCTTTTTCTGCCCCTGACTGCCCTTCTCTTCTTTCCCTTTTTTCCCTTGATTTTCTACCCATTAAATTATTTTAGCTTAACAAAAAAAGAATATCAACTAAATATCAACCACCAATAATAAGGGTTGATTTTTGGGTCAAGTTGGCCCATAATTTAATAAGTATGATAAAAACCATAAGACAAGCTGCTTTGGTTTCCGGAGACATCTTTTTGGTTATTCTTTCCTTGTTTTTGACGGTTTATCTTGGTTTTTGGGATAATTTTAGTTGGGGAATTTTTCAACAGCATCTTCTTCCCTTCCTCCTTTTATATTTTTTCTGGTTTCTCCTGCTCTATATTTTCGGGCTTTACGACCTTAATTTAGCCAGACCAAGGGTTGAATTTTTGGCCAGGGCCGGAGAATCTTTATTGGCTTGCTTCGCTTTGGGAATGATTTTCTTTTATTTGATTCCTCTTTTTGACATCACCCCGAAAACAAATCTCCTGCTTAATATCTTAATATTTGGAGGATTATTTTTAATCTGGCGCCGGTCTTTTTATTATTTTTTCTCTTCCTATCTTTTACAAAACGTGGCTTTTTTGGGGAAAAATTCCTTGACCGATAAAATAGCCAAAGAGATTATTCAAAATCCCCAGCTCGGCTATAAAATGATTGGCAGTTTGGACTGCCAAAGAGATATCTTTTCTCAGGTAAAAAGGAAAAACATCGGAACTTTGATTATCGCCAGAAATCTTAACGGGGGTTCAAAGCTAACCAGAGGACTTTATCAATGCCTGCCCTTAAAAATAAACTTTATGGATTTGGCCAGAGCTTATGAAATTTTGCTCCATAAAATTCCCATTGATTTTGTTTCGCAGGGTTGGTTTTTGGAAAATTTAAGGGAGGGCGAAAAAAGGGTTTATGACAAACTGAAAAGGGTTGGCGATGTTATTGCCAGCATTTTAATAATCGGGGCAACCTCTCCCCTTTGGTTAATCTTTGCTCTCCTGATTAAATCTCAAGATAAAGGTCCGGTTTTTTACAAACAAAAAAGAATTGGCAAAGACGAACTTCCTTTTCTTTTGGTAAAGTTCAGGTCAATGAAGGAGGGAGCGGAAAAGGGAAAACCGATTTGGGCAGAAAAAGAAGACCCCCGGGTAACAAAGGTCGGCAAAGTCCTGAGAAAAATCCATTTAGACGAACTGCCCCAGATGCTTAATGTCTTAAGGGGCGATATCAGCTTGGTTGGTCCCAGACCGGAACGACCGGAATTTGTCAAAAAGCTTGAAAAAGATATCCCTCACTATCATCTCCGCCACATTGGCAGGCCGGGCTTCACCGGCTGGGCTCAAATAAAATTTAGATATGCCAGGAGTTTAGTGGACTCCCATGAAAAATTCCAATACGACCTTTATTATATAAAAAATAGGTCCTTCATAATTGACCTGGGCATTTTGCTTAAAACTTTTCAATTGCTTTTCAAAAGAGAGTAAGCGGAGACCCGATCTCCGCTCAAATTAAAGTTCTCGGTAAACTTTTTGATTATCCTTTAACATTTTTTCTAAGTTTAATTTTTCTTTAACGCGCTTCTGGGCATTTTGGCTTAACCTGACAGCCAATTTTTTATTTTCTAAAATTTTCTTAATGGCTGAAGACAAAGCCGAGGGACTTCTCGGGGGAACGACAAAACCGGTTTCTCCGTCAACATTCAGCCAGCTTGTGCCGGTCCCCAGCTCGGTAGAAATTATTGGAGTGCCCGAAGCCATTGCCTCAATCAAGACAATGCCAAAGGCCTCTGATTTAAAAATGGAAGGCAAAACAAAAACTTCGGTTGCTTTGTAAAAATTTATTAATTTTTTCTTTTCTTGATGGGGCAGAAAGAAAACCCTGTTTTCAATTTTTAAATCTTTTACCATCTTTCTTAAAAATCTCTCTCGCTTTCCTTCCCCAATAATCACTAAATTAGCAGTAATGTCCTGTACAGCAGAAATTAAATAATGAACTCCCTTGTAATAACTGAGCCGTCCGGCAAATAAAATAAACCTGCCGTATTTCTGTTTAATTTTCTTTACTTCTTCGCCGTTCTGGGCCCTTTCAATTTCTGGGAGGTCCACCCCATAAGGAATTATCCTGCATTTCTCCTGGAATCTTTTCAGCAAGGGAGAGCTTTTAAGCATATTGGGATTGGAGATAATTATTTTTTGAGCTTTTCTTAAAGTGTTTAAGGCAAAGGGACGAAGAAAAAAATTAAAAATTCTCTGGCGGACAATATCTGAGTGATAGTGAACAATCAATTTTGCTGCGGGAGGAAATAAAAAAACGGCCAAGTCCGCCAGGGGAAAAGGGTGATGAAGAGCAATAATACCCGCTTCCCTGGAAAGTTTTTTGAACAAGCTGAAAAAATTAAGGGAAAAAGGCATTCCCAAAAACATTCCCCAACTTGAAGATTTGTATACTCTTAAACCGTTAATATCTTCAACTTTGGCTTTTCCTTTTGGCTGGCAAGACAAAACTTCAATCTCAAAGTTATCTTTTCCGTTTAGCCCTTCGGCAATTTGCTGAACAACTTTTTCCACTCCGCCAATCCAGGGATAATATAGTTTGTTAACTTGAAGAATTTTCACCCCGTTAGAAATCTTTTTTGTTTGTTGCATAATAACTTATTTTCTCCGTTAGAAATATCTGATTTATTTCTAACGGGGTTCACAGAAGTGATTGATATAAGTTTTGATATTGTTTGAGCATTCTTTCTTTTGAAAAATTCTCTGAAATAAAATTAAAAGCATTTTCCCCGACTGTCTCTCTTAGCTCTCTTGACTGCCAAACTTTTAAGATTTTTTCAGCCAAATCCCTCTCTGCCCCTGCTTTGAATAAAAAGCCAGTTTTGCCGTCAATTAAGGTTTCTCTCACCCCATCAACGTCCGAAGCAATAATTGGTTTTTTGGCGGCTCCCGCCTCCAAAGGAACAAGCGGTAGCCCTTCCCAGCCAGTTGATAGAATTATTATATCAGAAAGTTTAATCAAAAGCGGCGTATCTTCTCTGGAACCTAAAAAATTTACATACTCTCGCAAGCCCAATTTTTCGGTCTCTTCGTCTAACGACCTTTTCAGGGGTCCTGCTCCAATTATTAATAATTTCACATTTCTTATTTCAGAAGCAATTATTTTTAAAGCCCGCAAAATAGTAGAGAAATCCTTGGGAGGATGCAGTCTGCCAATAGTGCTTAAGACAAAATTATCTTCCAAGGCCAATTCTTTTCTTGCCGTTTCTACTAACTCTCCTCTTATTTGAAATCTCTCAAGGGCAATGCCGTTTTTAATGACAATAATTTTCTCGGAGGCAATGGTTTTGTTTTTTAAAACCAATTTTTTGTCTGACTCGCTAACACAAACTAAAATATCCACCCAGTAATTAAAAAATCTTTCCAGCAACAGGAGAAAAAAACGAGCAAAGAAACTTCTCCTTATAATATGAAAACCATGCAGGGTATAAATAAGTTTGGGCTTGGGCGACAGCCCGATTAAGGCAATTTTTGCCAAAGCGGCCGCCCTTGTTCCATGGGCCTGCAAAATATCCGGGCTTTCTTTCCTGATAAAATTTCTTAGTTGTTTAATGATTTTAATCGGACTTAATTGTTTTAGTTCTTCTCTTCCTATTCCTATGTCGGAATATTTTTTTAAAAATATCCCGGGAGGAATAATAACCTTAAAGTTAAATTTATCTTTCAATCCCCGGACAATATCAAACATTATTCTCTGCCCCCCTCCCAAGCTGGAATAACAATCAAAGTGAATGATTTTAGTCATAAATTTTCTTTTTGAGCAAGTATTTTCTTATGAACTTTCGCCAGGAAACCGGTATTTTTGAAACTAAAAAAATCTTGAAAAGCCAGAAATAATTCCATTTTGAATACTGTCCCCTATTAATTGCCTCTTTTCTTGCCTGCTGCGCCCAAAAGATTTGCTCATTTTCTCTGGCAACTGAAATGGCGTTTGGAGAATATCTTCTCATTACCAAAGGAAACAGCAGATTGGCAGCTTTATAATCTCTGACAACCCGAAACCAAAGCTCATGGTCTTGAGCCAGAGGAATACTCTCTTGATACAAACCAACCCTGTCAAATACTTCCCTTCTTAGCATCACCGAGGGATGAGAAAACGGATTACGCTTAATTAGTGTTTTCTTGAGTTCTTTGTCAGAACTTGGATGAAATTTATCTCCGACAATTTCTCCCTTTGAGTTAATTTCATAACAGGCGGTCCCCAGCAATCCAACTTCGGGATTTTTTTCCATAAAGGCGAGCTGTTTTTCCAATCTCTCCGGCAAAGATACGTCGTCGGCGTCCATTCTGGCAATGTATTTTCCTTTGGCCAGCTTTATGGCTTTGTTTAAAGATTTAGTTAAGCCAATGTTTTCTGAATTGCGGATTACTCTTATTCTTTCGTCTCTTTCCCCGTATTCCTCTAAAATCTTTAAAGTTTCGTCGGTTGAGCCGTCGTCAACGATTAAAAATTCAAAATCCCTGAAAGTTTGGTTCAAAATGCTCTCAACTGCCTCCTTGAGATATTTCTCTCCATTATAAACAGCCATTATCACAGATATTTTAGGATTGTCACCAAGCATAATTTAAGTTATTATAGCAATATATTATGGAATTAAAGAGAAAAATTTACAATCTTTTGCGCTGGTCGGAAAAATATACAAAAACCGATATGCTTTATATTGCCAAGGGCGGCTTTTGGCTAACCTTGGGACGATTTATTACATTTGTCGCCAGTTTCCTGCTAACCATTGTTTTTGCTAATTTGCTTCCCAAAGAAACTTTTGGCACTTATAAATATGTTCTTTCTCTGGCCGGTATTTTAGCCATTCCCACCCTGTCTGGAATGAACACGGCTGTCTTGCAAGCGGTGGCTCGGGGATACGAGGGTTCATTTCTCCCTGCTTTAAAAACGAAACTTCGCTGGGGAACTCTCAGCAGTATTGCTTCTATAATTCTTGCCGGTTATTATTTTTTCAGAGGAGACACTATACTAACCTTATCTTTCTTGATTGTCGCTGTTTTTCTGCCTTTGATGAACTCCTTCTTAATTTACGAATCTTTTTGGCTGGGGAAAAAACGATTTGACGTCCGGGCTAAATACAACATCGCTACTCAAGTTCTTGCTATCTCTTCTATGATTGCCACCTTGTTTTTGACTAAAAATCTCTTCGTAATCCTTTTGGTCTATTTCATCTCCTGGACTTCTTTACGTTTTATCTTTCTGAAAATTACTCTCAAAAAATCGCGTCCAAACAAACAGCAAGACCCAAAAACCATCCCTTATGGGAAACACTTGTCTTTGATGAACGTAACGGGAATAATCAATGCTCAGTTAGAAAAAATACTTCTTTGGCATTTCTTGGGAGCCGGCTCTCTGGCTGTCTACTCTATTGCCCTAACCTTACCTGATAAAATTAAAGATTCTTTAAGCGTAATCAGCGGTTTGGCTTTTCCTAAATTCAGCCAGCGCTCTGAAGATGAATTAAAAAAATCAGTGCCAAAAAAAATGTTGAAGATTTTCTTGTTTGTCCTGCCCATAACAATAGTTTATATATTTCTTGCTCCCTATGTCTATAAAATTTTCTTCCCCAAATATCCAGAATCAATAATTTATTCCCAAGTATACGTTCTACTGCTTTTGGTCTTCCCTAGAACATTATTGGGTACCGCCTTAACCGCTAAAATGCGAACCAAAGCATTATATTCAACCACCTTTATTTTAGCTCCCACTCGTATTGTTTTATTATTCACCTTGGTGCCTCTCTTTGGAATCTGGGGGGTAATCACTGCCTTTTTAATAATGGAGGTTATGACTTTTGGCTTGGCCTGGTTCCTGCTCAAAAGAATGTAAACGTCAACTCATAAATTCTTAAAATAATTAATATTTTTAATATCATTCTCTAAATTATTTTTGTTCTTTGGCACCTCAAAAACCAAGTATATTTCTTTGTCTTGCGCTAAATCAGTTAGTGCTTTTTTAATCCAATTTAAATCAAAATCTCCTTCAAACAAATTAAGGTGTTCATCTTCTTGGCTGTTCCGCCAGCCTCCGCTAATATGGAAATAAAAAGGCTGCAAAGTTTCAATCAATGGTTTTATAAAATCTTTGTAATTAAGATTTTGAGAAAAAGCGCTGGGTATAGCGTGGGCAAAATCAAAACAAATATCAAATCCGCATTTTCTAATAAAGTTAAGCTGTTCTGCAGAGTGACCAAAACAAACCTCACCGCCAAAAGCAATCTTGGGCATATTTTCTATTAAAATCCTTTTGTCGTATATTCCCTTAACCTTCTTTTTGAAAATTTCTTGAGAATCCCCAATGCCGGGGTGCAGGATGATAAATTGGCTTTTTAAAAAATCGGCCGTTTTTACAACTTGAGTTTTAAACAACTTTATTTTTTCACTATTTAATCCAAATACATTAAAATTATGTTCAAAATGGGTAGAATGGATAACAATCGGCATTTCTTTTAAAACTTTTAATTCTTCCAATTCAAAGGAATCCGGAACAATATACAATTCCGCAAAATCAACTTTACCCGCTTTAAATAACCTTGAAGCTTCTTCAAAATACGGTTTATTGGTGGTCCAAATTTTTAGACCGTATTTAATCATTGCGTTGTCTGATTAGTTGAAATGCTTCGG
>CAYYIZ010000019.1:0-2309 GCA_964472105.1 uncultured Candidatus Saccharibacteria bacterium
AATTTAAAAAGTTTTTTCAAAAGAGCTAAAAATTGGTTTATAAAGGATTCCAATTTTTAGTAATGGAAACCCGCCCGAATTTCGCCAAAACAAAAAGAGGAGCAAGCGGAGGATTCCTCCCCAGACCCCTCCTCCTCCGCTTGCGACATCCGAATTCAAAAAGGAATCAGCCGAAATTTTGCGGAATCCTTTCCCCAGAAAATTGTTTCCGCAAAACTTCGTCCGCATTGTTTCAGATTTCCTCGTCGGGATTGCTTTCAAAAAAGGTTCGAATTTTGTACAATGAATACCGCAGCGTAAGAAATTGCTTTGCAATTTCAACGTTGCTGGGACGTTGAACGTAAAATTTGCGAAGCAAATTAACGTTCTTACGTCTCGCCGAAAATTATGTCATTTTATTATGTTTACATTTTAAGAAGTCTGAAAAATGATAGTTTGTATATCGGATACACAACTGATTTGAAGAAAAGATTAAAGCAACATAACGATGGTAAAAGTTTAGCAACAAAACCATTTCGTCCTTACAAACTTATTTTCTACGAAGCATTTTTAAACAGGGTTGACGCTAAGAACAGGGAAGTTTATTTAAAAAGTGGCTACGGAAGGAGAACAATAAATAAGCTTCTGAAAAGATATTTGAGCTAAATCAATATAACATCGTCCACTACCCTCCGCCAATTTTAAACCGCTCCGGGAGCGGTTTTTCCTTGAAAAAACCACTCAATTAAGGTAAGATGCTTTATATGTCAAAAGAAAATCAGAATTTAGTAAAAAAACCTCCGGTAGTGGTTATTTTAGGGCACGTTGACCACGGCAAGACGGCTATTTTGGATTTTATCAGAAAGACCAATGTAGTTGAAAAAGAATCGGGGGGAATAACCCAGCATATTGGCGCTTATGAAGTTGAGCATTCTTCGGCAGGCTCAGGACAAGCTCAAAAAATTACTTTTATTGATACGCCGGGTCACGAGGCATTTTCAGCGATGAGAAGCAGAGGGGCAAAAGTCGCTGACATCGCCGTTTTGGTAGTTGACGCGGTAGAGGGAGTTCGGGCTCAAACAAAAGAGGCAGTAAATTCTGTCCGCAAGGCCGGGATTCCAATGATTGTTGCTTTGAATAAAATTGATAAACCCCAAGCTCAAGTAGAGAAAGTAAAAGGAGAATTGGCTAAAGACGAGATTTCGGTTGAATCGCTGGGAGGCAAAATTCCTTCGGTTAATGTTTCAGCCAAAACCGGCCAGGGCATAGATGAACTTTTGGAGCACATTTTATTAGTTGCTGAAGTGGAAGAATTGAAAGCCGACATTTCAGGGCCTGGAGGGGGCACAATTATTGAAAGTTATTTAGATGCCCAAAAAGGCCCGGTTGCCACGTTACTCCTTTCCCAGGGAATTTTAAAAGAAAATGACATTTTAGCTACTCGTTCGGCCTTGGGTAAAGTAAAAAGCTTAACCGATTTTCAGGGAAAGCCCCTGAAAATCGCTCAACCTTCTCAGCCGGTTAGTGTTTTGGGGTTTGAGAGAGCCCCCGGAGTTGGTGAGAAATTTAAAGTTTACCAGAGCCAAGAAGAAGCTCGCTATTCCTTAAAGAAAGAAGAAATAGTTGGTCCTCAGGTTATTTCCCTTGCTTCCGGCCAGAAGATTTTAAATATTATTTTAAAAAGCGATGTCTTGGGTTCCGGTGAAGCAGTTGAGGGAGTTTTAAAAAATCTACCCCAAGAAAAAGTAATGTTGAGAATTTTAAAAACAGAGGTTGGCAGTATTAACGTTGGAGACGTTAAATTAGCCGAAAGCGGAAAAGCGACAATTTTTGGTTTCCGGGTAAAGATTGCGGAAAATGCCAAAAGCTTTGCTCGCTTGAGAAAAATAAGGTGGAAAATTTTTGAAGTTATCTATGAGTTAGTTCAAGAAGTGAGAAGAGAGATGATAAAAACAGAGGAGCTTAAAACTGAAAGAATAGATTTGGGCAAACTCAAAGTTCTGATTTTGTTTAAAAAAGATAAGAATGGCCAGGTTATTGGCGGGAAAGTAATTGAGGGAGAGGTTGAGAGGAACGGTCGGGTAGAGGCGCTGAGAGGGGAGGAAATTATTGGCAAAGGCAGGATAAAAAACCTTCAGCAAGACAAGAAAGATATTCAAAAGCTCGGTAAAGGTAAAGAATGCGGGATATTGTTCCAGGGTGAAGCAGAAATTGAAGAAGGAGATATTTTACAGGTTTTCCGGGAGGAGAAAAAGAGAAGAGAAATTTAATTTAAGTCAATGAGCCATTAATTGATTAAGTTATTGGGTTATATAAATGGCAAGTTCTCA
>CAYYIZ010000019.1:2319-8218 GCA_964472105.1 uncultured Candidatus Saccharibacteria bacterium
CAACGGGTTCAAAAAGTAAACGAGGTTATAAAAAGAGAACTGGGAAACATTATCTTGAAAGAAATTGACTTTCCCAAGAATATTTTAGTTACTTTAACTGAAGTTGAAACATCAAAAGATTTAAGAGGGAGCAAAGTTTTTGTTCAGGTTTTTCCGGAAAAAGAAACTATAAATATTTTGAAGATTTTAGGAAAAGAAATTTATGGACTCCAGCAGATTCTTAACCAGCGGCTGGTAATGCGGCCGGTTCCTAAAATTAAATTCGTTAGAGAGGAAGAATTAGGAGAAGCCCAGAGAATTGAAAAGATTTTAGACGAAATTAAAAATAATAATGAGCAAGAGTGAATTGAAAATTCGGTAAAAATCGGCTTTAATAGAATAAGAGAATTTGGCCACGTAGCCAAGCAGCTAAGGCAGCGGTTTGCAAAACCGTTATACGCCGGTGCAAGTCCGGCCGTGGCCTCCAAGATTTTGCCCGGGTGTCGGAACTGGTAGACGATAAGGACTTAAAATCCTTTGGGATTTTTCCCGTGTGGGTTCGAGTCCCACCCCGGGCACTAACAAAAAACCGCAGCTTTCGTTGCGGATTTTTTGTTAGTGAGTTTTAGTAATTATTAGTTAGTTAATTAATTAGTAAGAATTTCTATTTCGGTTAGTTTTGCTCCGAAAGCTAGGGCCTCTTCATAGGAAGGGAACCAAACGTCTACGTGGTAATAGCCCTTTCTCCAGTGCATTCTATCTTCCACCACGAAAACCTTGTCCTCAAAGATTTCAGGGAGGCGAATTTTTGCTCCAAAATTCAAGAGATTATTAGCCACAATGCCATCTCGCACCCGGCTTCCCGAAGCCGTAATAAAAGGGTCTCCCTGCGTTTCCCAAACAGTAGAAGAATAAGCAGTTACCATTACTTTAAGTTTTTTGGAAATCTCAACAGCGGGCAAAGGAGCTGAAGGGAGCAAGGTTGTTTGCTGGACAATCTGAAAATCTAAAATTTCTTCATCTAAACCAATAACAACATCTGCCATTGCTTTTTCTGTTTTTGGCAGGTATAGAGGGTGAATTCCCAGAAGTCCTATTCCCATTAAGGTTATCAAAACCAGTAAATACCATTTTTTTGATGACAACATATATTTCCGAAGGATAGCATAGCCAAAATTGAAAGTCAAGACCGTCCCTAATAGGGCGGTCTTGAGCCAGATGAGCGGGGTTGAAGACAAATTGTGGAGCGGGTGAGCGGAGTCGAACCGCCGTCACTACCTTGGCAAGGTAGCGTAATAACCACTATACGACACCCGCATTCTCATTAATTATTATAAAGGATTAAAAAAAATTGACAAGTTTTTGAGGATAATATAAGATCAAAACAGTACACATTAACATTATATTCTAGAAATAAAAGGAGGTAGTTATGAGAGAGAAAGAAGCTAGAAAAAAGGTTATGAAAAAAGTCAGGAAAGAAATTCTCAAACTGTATGGCATTTGTTTTGGTTTAGGGACGCTGATGGCTGCGATAGTGTATTTTATTTTTCCTTTTGGATCAGTTCCTGAATCAGTCGTCAAACCAGTTATTGAATCAGTCGCTAAACCATGGTCACTCTTTTTGCTTTTAGTAAGTTTTTGTTCGTTTATGATAATGATAGTTATTATGGGGGGAGTAAAGGATGCTCCTGTGACGAGTGCTAAGAAGATTAAAGAGGAGATTAGAAAATTATCACTTGAACCGGAAAATAATTCTTCTTGAGGAAACGTGAGTTCCGTTTTGAATTGCAATTGAAATCGGATAGCTAATAAAGAATTAAAAAGCTTGTATTGTCTTGCGGGCAATACAGGCTTTTCTTTTTGTGCCGCGGGCCAGACTTGCACTGGCTACCTCAAAGTTTTCAGCTTTGCGCTCTACTACATGAGCTACCGCGGCAATGTGGACGATGTAGGATTTGAACCTACGACCTCCTCGGTGTAAACGAGGCGCTCTGGCCAGCTGAGCTAATCGTCCATCTTTGTGCCCAGGGGGAGAATCGAACTCCCACGAGCTAATGCTCACTAGCACCTCAAGCTAGCCTGTCTACCGAGTTCCAGCACCTGGGCTTATTTTCTTTTTCAATCTTGCTTTTTTGCCAACTCTCTCTCTTAAGTAATAAAGTTTGGCTCGTCTTACTTTTCCTCTTCTCACTACTTCAATTTTCTCAATGCTTGACAAATGTAAAGGAAAAATTCTTTCAACCCCAATTCCCTCAACAATCTTTCTAACCGTAATGGTCGCTGAGAGACCTTTGCCGTGTTTTCTTGCTAAAACTATTCCTTCAAAAACCTGAGTTTTCCCTTTACTTCTCTCTTTCCCTTTCTTGCTATCGGCAGCTTTGGAAGAGGCAGAGATTTTTTGATATACCTTAACCGTATCTCCGGGTCTCGCATCTGGGAGGTTTTCTTTCATAAACGGTTTTATAAATTGTTCGGTTTTTGTAGTCATGGTGGGCGCGAGAGGACTCGAACCTCTGAACCTCTTCAATGTCAGTGAAGCGCTCTAACCAACTGAGCTACGCGCCCATATTTTAGTTATTTTGTGGGCACGGAAGGGATCGGACCTTCTACCTGTTGTTTATAAGACAACCGCTCTCCCAATGAGCTACGTGCCCAATCACCTTTATTTCTTTGTTTTCCTTTTCTTGGAAACTTTTTTAACTTTTCTTCCTGCCAATTTTTCAAATTCTTCTTTTTCTATTGTTTCTTTTTCAATTAAAACTCCGGCGATTTTTTCAAGAATTTTCTTTTTCTTTTTTAAAATACTAATTGCTTTCTTCTCGGCTTCCTTTATAAATCTTTCTGTTTCTTTGTCAATCCGAGAAGCCACTTTTTCTGAATAGTTTCTTTCACCTTCTGTCTCCCAGCTTAAAAATGGCAAGCTTTCCCTTTTGCCAAAAGTAACTGGGCCAAGTTTTGACATTCCGTATTTTGTCACTAAACTTCGAGCAAGCATGCTTGCTTTTTCTAAATCATTTGCCGCTCCGGTTGAAATTTCCTTAAATTTTAATCTCTCGGCGCAACGTCCTCCAAGAAGAACTGCCAATTCAGCTAAAAATTCCGTTTTAGTCTTAATCTTTTTTTCTCTTTTTGGCAAAGATAAGGTGTAACCGGCAGCCATTCCCCTGGCAACAATTGAGATTTTCCGAATTTGCTCAGCTTCAGGAATTGACACGCCAACCAGGGCATGACCCGCTTCATGGAAAGCTGAAATCTCTTTTTCTTTGACCGACAAAAGATGGCTTTTTCTTTCTGGACCCAAAAGAACTTTCTCAATTGATTCCAAAAATTCTCCTTGATAAACCTGTTTTTTATCTTGTCTGGCAGAAAGAATAGCCGCTTCGTTAACCAGGTTTGCCAGGTCTGCTCCGGAAAATCCAGGGGTGCGTTCGGCAATCTCTTTTAAATTGACGTTTAAAGCCAACGGTTTGCCCTGACAATGAATTTTTAGAATTGCTTCTCTTTCTTTGACATCGGGCAAATCAAAGACAATTCTTCTGTCAAAGCGACCGGGACGCAAGAGGGCAGGGTCTAAAACTTCCGGCTTATTGGTGGCGGCAACAACAATTACTCCGGTGTCTCTTTCAAATCCATCCATTTCTGCCAAAATCTGATTTAGAGTTTGCTCTCTTTCTTCGTGGCCTCCGCCAAAACCAGGCATTCTCACTTTGCCGATGGCGTCCAGCTCGTCAATAAAAACAACCGCAGGAGCATGTTTTTTTGCTGTTTCAAATAAGCTCCTGGTGCGGCTGGCGCCGACTCCCACGAAAAGTTCAATGAATTCCGAGCCAACAATTGAAAAGAAAGGAACTCTGGCCTCGGTGGCGATAGCCCGAGCCATCATAGTTTTTCCGCAGCCCGGAGGCCCTATCAGTAAAGCCCCCCTGGGAATGCGAGCCCCCATTTTAAAATACTTTCTTGGGTTTTTTAAAAAATCAACTATTTCTTTTATTTCTTCTTTTGCTTCTTCAAGACCGGCAATATCTTTAAAGGTAATTTTTTCTCCCTTGGGTTTTCCGGCGCCAAAAAGTTTAGCCGGAGCTTTTAAAAAACCGAAGGTTTGGGAAGCACCGCTTTTGGCTTGTCGGAAAATCATAAAAAAGAACAAGCCAAAAAACAAAATAGGCAGGAGAAGCAGCAGAGGCAAGAGCCAGCCCATGGTGCCCCCTTTCTCTTTTTTGATTCCTATATCAATTTTCCTTATTTTCTCCCGGTCAACTCCGTAATTTATTAAAGCTTCGGTTAAAGAAATGTCAGATTCTTTTCTAGAGATTGCTTCTTTTTCCGATTTATAAATTAAGGAAATTTCATTGCCGGAAACCTCAATTTTTTCTACTTTTTCCTCGTTAATATCTTTGACCAGTTGGGTGAAAGAAATCTCCTCAGTCTTTTTAAAAGTCTGGGGGCTAAATAAAGCAAAAATTCCTGAAACCAAGAGAAAAATTAAGATGATTAAAATAAAATTTTTCAAAAGCTTTTTCATGTTAGAAATCGTTAATGAATGAATGCGAAGTATTCGTGAATTTACGAGTTCTAAGCAGTTTTGTTACCGCTCAGGCTTCGCCTTCGGCTTGCCTTCACGGGCAAAATCCCTTAAAGAAAGATAAACTCGGTTGTTGACGATTTCAATGATTTTAGCTTTAACTTTCTGGCCAACCTTCAGGACTTCTTTGGGATTTTCGTTGTCGCTTTTTGAAATTTCCGAAGAGTGAATTAAACCTTCCAAATCTTCACCAAACCGTATAAAAGCTCCAAAATTTGTTACTCCGGTAATTTCTCCCTCAACTGCATCTCCTGTTTTGTGATTAGACAACTTGGCTTTTTGCTCGTTTGTTTTGGTTGCTTTTTCCGACAAAATGAGCTTCTTCTCCCTTAGGTCAACATCAAATATTTTAATTTTTAAATTCTCGCCAACAAATTTCTGAAGGGCTTTAGCTATTTTTGAAGGTTCTGCTCCTTCAACTTTTGGATAGTGTTCTGACAACAATTGGGAAGCTGGGAGAAACCCCGGAATTCCTCTAACCTCACAAACCAAGCCGCCTTTGTTGGCTCCCTTAACCTGAACTTCAAAAATTTCTCCTTCCTCTTTTTTCTTTTTTAAATCCCCCCAAGCTAATTCTTGGTCGGCTTCGGTTAGGGAAAGCTCTCTAAAGCCCTCTTCGTTCTCCAGGTTGACTACCTTAACGCAAACACTGTCTCCAATTTTTAGGTCTTTTAAAGTACCCTTTGCTCTAAAAAATTCTTTGCCGTAAATTATCCCAATACCTTTTGCTGCCAAGTCCAAAAATACCGAGCTTCTTCCCCGGTTAACAATTTTTCCCTCAATAATTTCCCCAACTTTTGGCGGGCAAACTATCTCGGTTTTAATTTTTCTTAAACTTTTCAATACCATAGATACAATAAATATACACAAAAAAGCAGGTTATTGCAAGTGGTGGGCTTATTGTAGGAAGACAGAGATTATGATAGGATAAAATAATCAGATATGCAGATTATTTGGCCGGGACAATCTTTTTTTGTAATAAGCGTTAAAGATAGGGAAAATGGCGAGGTTAAAATTGCCATTGATCCTTTTGATGAAACTTTGGGACTGAGAGTGCCGAAAGTTGAGGCCGAAATTCTGCTTATTTCACATTCTCACCCATTCCTGGCAAACAAAAAAGCCATCAAGGGCAGCCCCTTTTTAATTGAGGGACCCGGAGAATATGAACTGAAGCAGGTCTTTATTAAGGGGATTTCAGCGTTTCATGACGATTCCGAAGGCAAGGACAGGGGCTCGGTAACAATCTATAAAATCCAGGCGGAGGGGATAAGAATTTGTCATCTTTCAGACCTCGGTCAAAAGGAGTTATCTCCAGAGCAACTTGAAGAAATTGGCGAA
>CAYYIZ010000020.1:0-4573 GCA_964472105.1 uncultured Candidatus Saccharibacteria bacterium
TCTTTTGGTTGGAAGCCGACAAAAGCAAATAGCTTTCCGTTAAATGGTCTTTAAGGTCGGTTATTTGCAAAAGAGAGATGATTTTTTGGCTGAGTTCCTTTAAGGAAAGAGCTTCTGGAGGGAAAATTTTGAAAAAAGCCCTTAGTCCCGGACGGAAAGTTGAACGCAAACTGCTTACTCCCTGGTCAATAAAAAATCTATTGTCGTTTGTCTGGGGCATCATATCAACTATGGTTGCCAAAGCTACCAGCTCTAAAAAACTTTGTTTAAGATTTTCAGAAATTTTATCCCCCAGAATAAGCTGAGCCAGTTTAAAACATAAACCGCAAGCCGCCATAAACTTAAAGGGATATTTATCGCCTTTTTGTTTCGGGTTGACGACCAAGTAGGAGGAGGGAAGGTGATTTAATATTTCGTGATGGTCAACAACTATT
Organism: uncultured Candidatus Saccharibacteria bacterium; assembly: GCA_964472105.1. Lineage (GTDB taxonomy): Bacteria > Patescibacteriota > Minisyncoccia > Minisyncoccales > CG1-02-41-26 > CAYYIZ01. The sequence continues at coordinate 435 of CAYYIZ010000020.1, forward strand.
ATTTCAAATTTCATTTCAGCCGCCAACTTAATCTCTTTTAGGTTGCCTATTCCGGAGTCAGTTAAAATCAACAGAGCCGGAGCTTGTTTGCGGAGAATCTTCAAAGCTGTTTCGGTTAAGCCGTAGCCTTCTTCTCCTCTATCGGGGAAATAACGAGCTGAAATTTTCCCGCCCAGATTTTTTATTGTCTCCTCCAAGATTAAAAGAGATACCGTGCCGTCTAAGTCTGCATCGCTGTAAAGAATAATGTTCTCTTTCGCCTTGATTGCTTTTTTAATTCTTTGAGCTGCTTTTTTCAGGTTTTTTATCTCTGCCATAAATAAAAAAACTCAGTCTTTTAGTGCCTCTATCCCCGGCAGTTTCTCTCCGGCTAAAAATGCCAGGGCGGCCCCTCCCCCAGTTGAAACAAAAGAAAATTTATCCAAAAGATTAAACTTCCTCAAAAGGGCAATGGTGTTTCCTCCGCCAACTACTGAGAAAGCCCGGTGGTTTCTTGCTATGAATTCGGCTATTCTTTTTGTCCCCTGGCTGAACTTTTCGTTCTCAGCCATCCCCAAAGGTCCCACCCAAAACAAGGTGCCGGCCTCTTTGATGATTTCTCCGAAAGTTTCAATTGTTTCTGAACCCAGGTCAAAAATTTCCTCATCTTTTCTGACGCTGCCCGGTCCCGTTTCTCTAACGTAAACCTTGCCGCTGCTATCTGGAGAAGCCAAAACATCAACCGGTAAATGGACTTTGGGGTCGGTTAGATTTAACTTTTTAATAATTTCCGTAATTCTTTCCTCGGGCCAAGGTTTGCCGAGGCAAATCCCCTTAACCCGCAAAATGATATTGGCAATTTTGCCTCCGAGCAGCAAGTGATCGCAAGTTTTTAGGAATTTTTCAATAACTTTAATTTTGGAAGCGATTTTCACCCCACCGATTATAACAACTAAGGGACGGGCGGGAGATTGAGAAAGGTTGGTTAAAACCTCAATCTCTTTTTCCAAGTTCAATCCGGCGTAACTGGGCAAAAGTTTCGGCAAACTAGCAACCGAAGCGTGATTTCGGTGGCAGCTGGGAAAGGCATCGTTAACGTAAACTTCAGCAAGTTTAGCTAAAGCTTTGGCGAATTTTCCGTCATTTTCCTCTTCTCCTTTTTCAAATCTTAAGTTCTCCAACAATAAAATTTCACCTGGTTTTAGTTTTTTTGCTTTTTTCTCAACTTTCTTGCCGATAATTTTTTTGGAGAATTTAATCTGCTCTTTTAACAGTTCTGCCAACCTTTTTTGCAGAATAATTAAAGAATAATTTTTTAATCTTTCTCTTTTATTTCTTGCCTTCCCGGACCAGCCCAAATGGCTACAAAGAATAATTTTTGCCCCATTTCTTTTTAAGTAAGTTATCGTATCCAGAGTTTTTTGAATTTTAAAGTCGTCAAGGATTTTACCCTCTTTTATTGGAACATTGAAATCGCAGCGAACAAGCACTCTCTTGTCTTTGAAATTGAAATTTTTGAGAGAGTTCATATTTTTAAAATTTCACTGTTTCCCCTGGCTCTATTTTACCTTTTTTAGGAGCTCTTTTTAAATCCCCTGTCTCTTTGCCTGAGTCGTTCAAAGATTCTCTCAGGGCCTCTTTTAATTCTTCCTTGTCAACTTCTTTTTTCTTTCTCCCGGCGGCTTCTTTGTCTTCGCGGCTGCCTCTTTTTCCTTGAGCGGAAAAAGAGATCGGTTTTTTCAAAAGCAAATCTTCAAGAGAAAAGGTTTTTATTTTTTCTTCGGCGGGTCGGGTGGGGGTCGCGGACCCATTCAATCGTTTCTCGGTGTTTTCTTTCAAACAGCTTTTACAATAAACGGGACGGGTAGGGTCCGGCTTAAAGGGAACTTTTGTCCATTTGCCGCATTTTTGGCACCTGGCTTCATAAAGTTCTATTTCTTTGCCGGCTGGTTTTTCCTGCAAAACAAAGTTTCCGGTCCAGCGGGCAATTTTCTCCTCAACCGATTCTCTGGTGGTGCTGTATTTCTCTCTTGAACTTTTGACGATTTGGTCTTTGTAGGATTTTTGGGGAGCAACAATAGGTTTAAGGGTTTGGGCTGAAAAAGGGCGGCCGGCCACTCCATCTACCATTAATTTCAGATAAATCTGAAACTTTGGCAAATTGACCAGGTCCTGAGCATAAAATTCCGGGGAAAGTTCCTTCTCTAAATATTCGGCATCTTCAGCTCCCACCCTGAAAGAAACTAACGTGCCCATATTGCCAAAAACAGCATCCCGAACCGTCTCTTCCATTTGGGCAATATATTGGTGGGCTAAAATCAGGGCCAAGCGATACTTTCTTGCTTCAGACAAAATATTGGTAAATGATTCGGTGGCAAAATTCTGGAACTCATCAACATACAAAAAGAAGTCCTTTCTTTTTTTCTCTGGAATATCTACCCGCGACATTGCCGCTAACTGAAGCTTGGTTATTAAAAGTCCTCCCAAAAGCTTTGAGGTATCTTCTCCTATTTTCCCCTTAGACAAGTTTAAGATCAAAATTGCCCCGCTGTCCATTATCTTTCTCATATTAACCGTGGAGGCCTCCTGCCCGACAATATTTCTGATTAGAGGAGAGGAAATAAACTGACCGATTTTGTTTTGAATGGCGGCGGTTGCTTCGGTTTCATACCTTTGGGTGTATCGAGCAAATTCGTTAAGCCAAAATGCTTTAACTACCGGGTCTCTTATTTTGCCAACAACCTCCTTTCGATAGTCCGGGTCAGCCAATATCCGATTTACTCCTAAAATGGTTGAGCCGGGATATTCAAGAAGGGCTAAAATTGAGTTATGCAGAATATACTCCATACGGGCCGACCAGACATCGGGCCAGATTTTCTTAAAAACCCCCATCAACCCGGAAGCCACCAGATGGCGGTGTTCAACGCTGACTTTTTCCATAACATTAAAGGCAATCGGAAAATCCAAGTCGGCTGGGTTAAAGTAGACAACGTCGGACATCCGCTCTTTGGGAATAAAGTCCAAAAGTTCCTCGGCTGCTTCTCCGTGGGGATCAACAAAGCCAATTCCCCGCCCCTCACGAATATCCTGGATAGCCATATTTTTTAACAGTTCTGTTTTGCCCATGCCGGTTTTCCCGATAAGATAAAGATGCCGGCGCCTGTCGTCCAGTTTTGTGCCGAATTTTTTTCTTTCATTGCGAAAGGTAGTTTCAGCGAAAAAATTAGTATCTGACATAAATTATTGGCTGGGAATAACCGGGGGCGGACCGCCCTTTTTGGCGGCAATCCGGGGCAGGCCCGGACTGGGAACGGCCAGCCTGCCCGGAAAGTGAAAGAGAGTGGCTAATTCCTCAATGTTTAAAATAAATCTTCCTCCCCTGCTAGGATAAGAAGGGTCCCTGGGATATAGGGTCTCAACTCTCTCTACATAATGCCGGAAAGCTCTTCTTTTTCTTAAATAAATCCTTCTTTTCGGCCAAAACCATTCAACCCTGGGAAAGGTTTTTTTGAAAGGTTTTAAGCCGTTGAGATTTTCTGTGGAAACTTGCTTAAAAAAGCCGAAGGCAAGCTGAACTTTGGGCTTGAAGAAAACGTCTCTCTTGCCAAGATAAATACAGCGAATATTCGTGTAGTAGCCAACTTTTGAAATTTTATCCTCAATCCCCTTTACAATATCTCTTTCTCCCGGAGTCAGCCGCATTTCCGGAGGGATAATCTCCGGTTTTTTTTCTTCTTCGGCAAAGGGCTCATGTCCGGTGGCTAAAGTGCGCACTGCCTCACCGACTATTGACCTTGGTTTTTTGGGAGGGGGTCTCTTGACAAGTCCGGCGACAATTTCCTTTCCTTGGCGAGCCCAGGGGATTTCTACTCTGGTTGGCGTCGCCCTAAACTGTACCCAGAGCTGTTCCCCCGGCCCCAGGGTTGCCATTCCTTCAAGAAGCCCGGCCAGGGGGTCAATTCTTTTTTCTTCCGGGGTCAAAGGCATTTCTTCAAAGTCCTTGTAGGTCCTGATTGGATAAGGACTTTCCACACTATTTATCATATCCCAACCAAAAATGTCCCAGTCCTTATTGGGAACGTCCTGGGGCACATTTTGAGTGTAATCCTCAACCTGAAATATCTCTGCTTGAGGATATTGAGCGTAAATGTTGGATTCAA
>CAYYIZ010000020.1:4583-8100 GCA_964472105.1 uncultured Candidatus Saccharibacteria bacterium
CCGAAAGGCCTCGGGCGTTCTGATAAAAAAATGAACCTCCCCTTCAATGCTGACAATCTCAAAACTTAATGAAAGCTGAAACTGCCCTTGAATGTAGACCTGCTTCCAGGTGAAAACATCGTGAGTTCCGTGGAAACCGGCAAATACCTGCTCCATGGACTGGATGAGACGAGGAACCTCTTCGGGAACCTTAACTTCAAGTACTATTTTTTTAATTTTATCATTCCATTTCTCTTCAATGTACCAAAGATACATGAATTTCAGAGGCGGAAAAAGAATTATCGGCAGAGGGAGCCACCACCAAACCCTGAAGATTTGCCAAAAAACATTTAGAGAAACTTTTGCAATTAAGCTTAACGTTTCTAAATTTAATAAATCAATCATCAAAGATAATTATTAATTGTTTATGCCTTTCTTAAAATATACTTTCCTTGTTTATCCCTCTGGAAATAATTTTTGTTGGCTAAATTCAAAAAGATGGTGTTTTCTTTGACCAATCTTTGTTTCTGAACCTCGCTTAAAATCTTTTCTTTGTTCAAGGGAGCTTTGTTTTCTTTTAATACTTTGACAATAATCTCCTTGACTGTGCCCGGAGCATAACCCCATTCCCGGAGAGCATAAATTCCCCGGCCAACAAGAATAAATCTTTCGTCCCGGATTAACTCGTTGTGTACGGTTTGGGGAAGAACTTTCCGGGCATCTAAATCGCCTGAGAGATTGTTTGCTAAAGCGGCGATTTCCGTGAAATGCAAAGGATTTTCTGCTTTCTTTAAGGTCAAATAAGCTCTGTCCCTCATTCCTCTTGGTTTAATCTCCGGCCAAACAGTTAAACCAAACTCACCCAGCGGACCTTGTTCAATTTTTTTAGTAATTTCCAAAGTGGACAAAAATAGCTGAGAATTTTTATTTCCCCTAAGGACTTTAACCGATTGGAAAAGAGCATTTCTGGCTAAAGGTTTTTTTGTTCTGGCAAACTCATGAAGAATATTATTGGTGATTTCTTCAACAGATAAAGAGATATTTTTTTCCAACGCCCAGAAAGGATAAAAATCTCCGGTTTCTGGAAAACGGTGAAAGGGTTTACCCAAGGTGAACAACAAATTAACCTGGTTTTGAGAATCGTCTTTGCCCAGGTCTTTTAGTAAAATGTCTTCTCTTTTTGCCCCTCCTTGGTTCTGGATATATTTTTCAAAATAAACAAAAACTCTTCTTAAGTCGCCTTCTTGTTTTTGCTCCTGAAGCTTTAAAAAACCCTCTGCCTCAATCTGGCGGACTCTTTCCCGGGTTATTCCCAAATCATCGCCGATTTTCTGCAATGTTTCTCTTGGGGCAGCAGTCAGACCAAATCTCCTTTCAATAACTTCTTTTTGTTTCAGAGGCAAAACACCGACAAAGCTCTGGCAAATTTTTTGATAGTTAAATTTCATATTTTTTTATTTAATCATAATTAAAAATAAATGTCAATAGAAAACTGGGGATAAATTCTGAAGTGCTCCGAGGAAAGTTATTTGTATCTCCTTTCCTTGAGGTGGAGAAAGCTGACCAACAGCGGCGTAGCTAAAAACAAAGAAGAGTAGGTACCCAAGCCAATTCCCAGCATTAAAGCAAAAGAAAAATATTTTAAAGTCTCTCCACCAAAGAAAAATATGGCAAAAAGGACAATTAAAGTAGTTAAAGAGGTATTCAACGAACGGATTAGAGCTTGATTCAAGCTTCTTTCAACCGTTAAATCAAACGTCGGCTCCCTTCCCCTTAAAAGATTTTCCCTTACTCTGTCAAAAACAACCACCGAATCGTTAATGGAATAACCAAAAACGGTTAAAAAGGCGGTAATAATGGGAATGGTAATCTCAACTCCGTAAAATCTGCCAAGGACGGCAAAAATGCCAAGAGGAATCAAAACATCGTGCCCGAGAGCAATTAAACTGGTAAAGCCGTAAATATACGATTTTACCGGTCGGGAAATTCTTCTAAAACTGAAAGCGATATAAAGTAAAATGGCAATTAAAGCTAAGAAGATAACGATTTTCGTTTTTCCGGCAAGCTCCCTGCCAATCACCGGCCCAATTGACTGAAAACTTTCCGACCCCTCTTCAATTTCAGCCAGAGTTCTTATTCTCCCTAAAACTGGCTGATGGGTTTTTTCATCAAGAGCTTTCATTTTTAAAATTATTCCCCGTTCTCCGCTTCTTTGCACGGAAATCTCGCCCAAATCAAGAACCCCGAGAATCTCTTTTATCTCTTCTGAAGAAGGCGGGGTTTCTTTATAAATTATTTCCAGAGAACTGCCTCCGGTAAAATCAATGCCTAACTTTAAGCCAAAAGTAAAAATACTCGCCGCCGACAAGACAACCAAAGCTGCTGAAATTATGTAAAATATTTTGCGATGCTTTATAAAAGGAATATACATAGAATTAACTCCAGAGCCATTTTACTCTCTCCAATGCTGAGCCGGCGAAACTCCTCAAGAATGTCCTGGTAATAAACAAAGCCGAAAACATACTGGTTAAAATTCCCAAACTTAAAGTCAAGGCAAATCCCTTAACAAACGACGTGCCAAAGCTAAACATTATCGCGGCAACAAGTAAGGTGGTTAGATTGCTGTCTCTGATTGACGGCCAAGCCCGGGAAAAACCCGTTTCCACCGACCTTGAAAAACTCTCCCCGGTTTTCTTTTCCTCCTTCATTCTTTCAAAAATCAAAACATTGGCATCTACCGCTATACCAACCGAAAGGATTGCCCCTCCGATTCCAGCCAAAGTTAAAGTGACCGGAATAAATTTAAACAAACTTAATAAAATTCCGGCATAAATCAAAAGAGAGAGAGCGGCAAAAACCCCGGGAATCCGATAAAAACAAATCATAAATAAAACTACCGCTAAAAACCCGAACATTCCCGCTTTCAAAGATTTCTGCAAAGAAATAGAGCCCAGGGTCGGGCCAACGGTTGTTTGAGAAATCAGGTTGATGGGCACGGGCAGGGCGCCGGCATTTAGGTTGCGAGCCAACTCTTTTGCCTCCTCTATTGTAAAACTGCCGGTAATCTGAGCTTTCCCTCCAGAAATTGCCTCCCTAACCACCGGGGCTGAAATTAAAACATTGTCAATGTAAATTGCCAATCTCTTGCCAATATTTTTTTGAGTTAATTCCCTAAAAATTTCGGTCCCCTCCTCGTTAAATTCTAAATTAACATGGGGTTCCAGGGTTGTCTGGTTAAAATCTAAAATAGCTCCCTTAAGATACTGGCCGGTTAATCTGGTCGGTTCAAAATAAAGGTCTTCTTCTCCTTCTGGCTCCGGCCTCTCTTCTTTAAATTCCAAATAAGGGGTTTTACCGATCATCTCAATGGCTTGGTTAACGTCTTTTACCCCCGGCAGCTCAACCACTAACCGGGAAGAACCCTTTACCTCCTGAACCCTGACAATCGGCTCTGCCACCCCGAAAAGATTAACCCTTCTTTCAATAACATCTCTTAATCCCTGCATTGCCTATCCCCTTTCCTTCTCTTCAATTTCTG
>CAYYIZ010000021.1:0-7876 GCA_964472105.1 uncultured Candidatus Saccharibacteria bacterium
ATTAAAAATATTGAAAGCCGAAAGATAAGAAAGATTGATAAAAAGGTTTTGAATAACTTAATTTTTCACTTGGGATTGGCAGAAATTCCAAGTTATTGGAAAACAACCTGCTCGCCGATAATTGAAATTAAGGCAGGTTTTTTAAATTCCGAACAAATAAAATGGTGGAAAGATTTAATAATCAAAGGAATGGGTCAGTATTTTTTTGAGAATAAAATTAATTTCAAAAAAGCAAATTTTCTCAAAATTACGCAAAATCAAGTAAAAACTGCCGCCGCTAAAAAAATCGGGTTTAAAAAACAAAAGAAATCTCCCTTGAATAGATTTTTAGTTGCAATGGGGGAGGGAAAAGATTCAATTGTCAGCTTACAGCTTTTGAAAGGAGAAAAAATTAATTTAAACTGCTTTGTGGTTAATCCAAACAAGATTCATTTTAAAATTCTGAAAAAAGCCAGCATTAAAAACCCGGTCATTATTGAAAGGGAAATTGACCAAAAATTGTTTGAGCTCAACAAAAAAGGTTTTTTGAACGGCCATATCCCAATCACTGCTCTTCATTCTTTCTTAGCTGTTTTTTCCGCTGTTTTGTTTGGCTATGACAACGTTGTTTTCTCAAATGAAAGAAGCTCAAACGAGGGCAATTTAAAATATCTTGGAAAAACTATCAATCATCAGTATTCAAAAAGTTTTGACTTTGAACAGAGATTTAGAGCTTATCTTAAAAAATATTTAACCTCTAATGTAAACTATTTTAGTTTTTTAAGACCTTTTTATGAAATACAAATAGCTAAAATTTTTAGCAATTTCCCTCAATATTTTCCTTTATTTTTAAGCTGTAACGCGGCTAAAAAAACTTTTTCTAAAAGAAGAAAACCGACCCTCAAATGGTGCGGCAAATGTTCTAAGTGCTTGTTCAGCTTTATAATCCTTTATCCATTTTTGACAGAAAAACAACTGATTAAGATTTTCGGTCAAAACCTGCTCCGCCAGAAAAGGTTTTTGCCCTTAATGCAAAAATTGACAGGCGAAAATGATCTCAAGCCATTTGAATGCGTGGGAACAAAAAAAGAAACCTTGACTGCTTTATATCTAAGCTGGCAAAAATCAAAAAGAGTAGGGGAAATACCCTATCTTTTAAAATATTTTGAAAAAAGGATTCTTCCAAAATATCCGGATTTAAAGAAAATCTCAAAAAATATAATGAATTCCTGGAACAAGCAAAATAATTTACCCAAAAATCTTGACATTTTTTTGAAAATTCATTAACATTAAATATCAGTTCTTGTACAAATATATAAAAATAATATGGAGAGGAGATGAAAGTGGATACAATGGAGATTTTTTATTTAATACTGTTGGCAATTTGTTTTGGCAGCATGGCGATTTATACCTATGTAAAATACAGAAAAGGGAAAGTTGAAATGCTTCAAAGAAAAAAGGATGAAATTTGGAGAAAAGAAAAGCTCCGGAAAGAAGCACCGGATATATATGAAGAGATTTATAAGAAGGAGAAGGAGGAAAAAATTGAGTGAGAAAAAATAAGGAGGGTCGTCATGACTAAGAAGATAGGGATTAAGCGGCCAGTAACCCCTGTACCGCATAGCTTAAGTGAGGCAGCCAAGTTTTTGAGCTCTATAGGACGTGAACAACGTGAAATTGATAAAGTTAAAACTACTCTAAATGACAAGGTTGAGGAATTGGAAGAGAAGGCAATGGATGGGGCCAAACAACATGAGGAGGAAATCTCCCAATTGGTTGAGGGTCTGTTCGCTTTTGCTGAAGGCCAACGCGATATACTGACTGATAGCGGGAAACGCAAGACAGTGGAAGTATCCACCGGTACCTTTGGCTGGCGCATGACGCCGCCGTCTGTCTCGATTCGCGATGCAAAATCAGTATTGGCAAGACTTAAGGAGCTTGAGCTGAAACGTTTCATTAGAGTCAGTACCAGTGAAGTACCAGATAAAGAGGCAATGCTGAAAGAACAAGAGGTAGCTGAGACGGTCAAGGGTATATCCATCGGCCGACATGAGGAATTCATCGTCAAACCAATAGAGCTGGAAGTGGAAATCGCCTCTAATGTCAACAAGCTCAAGAAAGCGGCAAAGAAAGCGACGAAAACAAAACAGGAGTAAGATTTCAAGAAGATAAATAAGGGCTACGCTAGTCGTAGCCCTGTTTTTTATCAAAGATTTGTGGTATTTTTAAGTATGAAAATGCCTTTTGATGAATTGAAAAACAAAAAAATACTGATTCTAGGATTTGGCAGAGAAGGGAAGGATAATTATTTGGCTTTAAGGAAATTATTTCCCGATAAAGTTTTAGGAATAGCCGATAGATTGAAGATTAAAGATTTAAGATTAAAGATTAAAGATCAGGGATTTAAGAAAGTTAAGTGGCATTTGGGAGAGGATTATCTCAAATCTTTGAAAAACTACGACTTAATAATCAGAACGCCTGGCATCCCATTGAGCACTATAAAACCGTTTTTGGAAAAGAGAACAAGGATAACTTCCCAGACTGAAATTTTTTTGGAAAACTGTCCGGGCAGAATTGTTGGGGTAACCGGGACAAAAGGAAAGGGGACAACCGCTTCTTTAATTGAACAGATATTAAAAAAGGGCGGATTAAAGGCCCGTTTAATCGGCAATATCGGCAAACCGGTTTTCCAGACCTTATTGAGAGCAAAAGAGAACGAGATTTTTGTCTATGAAATGTCTTCTCATCAATTGCAAAATTTAAAAAAATCTCCTCATATTGCCGTCTTTTTAAATCTTTATCCGGCTCATTTGAATTATTATAAAAGCTTTAAAGAATATCAAAAAGCCAAAGAAAATATTGCAAAATGGCAGACCAAAAAAGATTTTTTTATTTACAATTCAGACGAGAGCCGTTTGCGAGAAATGGCTAAAAAGTCAGAGGCAAAAAAAATTCCTTTTGGGATTAAGAAAATAAAAGAATTGGAAAAAATTATTTACAGAAAAGAAATTCCTTTGAAGGGAGAATTTAATCTCTTGAATGTAATGGCCGCTGTTTCGGTGGGAAAAATACTGAATATTCCCTTAAAAAAGATCGGGCAGGGTGTAAAATCTTTTAAGCCATTGGCTCATAGATTGGAATTGGCAGGAAAATACAAGGGAATTGAATTTTATAACGATTCTTTAGCAACCGTGCCCCAAGCAACCGAGGGGGCCCTGGAAGCTTTGGGCGAGAGGGTGGAAACATTAATTTTGGGAGGATTTGACAGAGGAAAAATCAATTTTTCCTCGTTAGCAAAAACAATTTTAAAAAAGAAGGTAAAAACCCTTATCTTTTTGGACAAGGGAGCGGAATTTTCTCAATCAGTTGATACCGGTAAAAAAATCTGGAAAAAAATTCTTCTTCTAAGAAGAACTAATTTGCCGAAAAGTTTTTTTACCCCTTCAATGCAAACGGCTGTTAAAATAGCTTACAAAACCACAAAAAAAGAGGGGATTTGCCTGCTTTCACCAGCCGCTTCGAGTTTTAACCTTTTTCGAGATTACCGGGAACGAGGTAATTTGTTTAAGAGGTTTGTAAAAAAATATGATGGTGCCTCAAAAAGCTCAAAAAGACGATCGTCCTGATTTTGTTCTGATGGCGGCGGCTTCAACTCTGATTATCTGGGGAATAGTTGCTGTGGGAACTATTTCTTTTCCTTTTTCCTTGGAAAGATATGGAAACCCCTGGCACTATCTTCTGCACCAAATATTAATGCTCGCAATAGGCGTTGTTTTTGGTTTTATCTTCTTTAAATTATCTCTTAAAAAATTAAAAAAGGCAGCCCCCTTTTTATTTCTTTTAAATCTACTATTGGTAGCTTTTGTTTTTTTGCCCAAAATTGGAGTTGAAATTGGGGGAGCTCGCCGTTGGTTATCTTTTGCTGGTTTTAACTTTCAACCATCGGAATTTTTAAAAATCACTTTCGTGCTTTATTTATCGGCTTGGCTTTCTAAAAGATTTAAAACAGAAAAAGAAAAAAAGGGGATATCTACGATGTTTGTCCCTTTTTTGATAATTTTAATCGTTCTGGGAGCAATTCTGCTCTCACAACCCGATATGAGTACCTTGGGAATAATCGCCATTGTTGGAATCTTAATGTATCTCATTGCTCCAACCGCCTGGTGGCACGGCGTGTTGATGCTCTGCGGGGGAGGAGGGGCGGCTCTTGCTTTAATAAAACTTGCGCCTTATAGGGCAAGGCGCTTGATGGTTTTCTTAAATCCCGAAGCCGACCCTCTGGGCATGGGCTACCAGTTAAGACAATCTTTGATTGCCATTGGTTCTGGAAAAATATTTGGGATTGAGGGTGGTTTTGGCTTTGGTTTATCGCGCCAAAAATTTGGTTTTCTGCCTCATCCTATGACCGACTCAATTTTTGCTATAATAGGAGAAGAGTTAGGGTTTATCGGATGCGCTTTGTTGATTACCCTTTTTCTGCTTCTTGCCTGGCGAGGATTAAAGATTGCCTTATCTGGCAGCAGAACGTTTGATAAACTTTTGGCTTTGGGAATTACTCTTTGGCTGATAGTTCAGGCCTTTTTCAATATCGCCGGGATAACGGGCATTCTGCCTTTGGCGGGCATTCCTTTGCCCTTTTTCAGCTACGGGGGCTCACATTTAATAGCAGAAATAATAGGCATAGGGCTTTTGCTCAATATCTCAAAAAATTTATGAAAAAAATTATGAAAATAGTATTTACTGGCGGTGGGACAGCCGGTCACACTTTCCCCATTTTAGCTATTGTCAGAGAGATGAGGAAAATTTATCCGGAAGAGAAGCTGAAGTTGTTTTATCTCGGTCCCAAAGATGAATATAGTTTAACATTGCTCTCGCAGGAGGGAGTAAAAGTTAAAAAAATATTAAGCGGCAAGCTAAGAAGATACTTTTCTTTTAAGAATTTTTTAGATTTTTTAAAAACCCCCGTTGGAATTCTACAAGCTTTGTTTTGGCTTTTTGTTTTAGCTCCTGATTTTGTTTTCAGCAAAAGCGGATATGGCTCTTTTCCGGTAGCTTTGGCTGCCCGCGTCCTTTTTACTCCTCTGTTTTTACACGAATCAGACATAGTGCCGGGGTTAGCCGCCAAAATGGAAAGTAAATATTCTTTAGAGATTTTTACCTCTTTTGAAAAAACTGAATATTTTCCAAAAGAAAAAATAATCTGCGTCGGCAATCCCGGAAGAGAAGAGATTTTGAGAGGCAGTGGCGGGGAAGCTAAAAAAATCTTTGAACTTCTTGGAGATAAACCGTTAATTCTATTTTTGGGAGGATCGCAGGGAGCTCGACGGTTGAACGACATAATCCTTGAGATTTTACCGGAGATGCTGGCAAGTTTTGAGGTAGTTCATCAAACTGGCAAAAAAAACTATCGTTCGGTCAGAGCTGAAGCTAAAGCCATATTAGAGGAGAATTTAAAGAGATATTATCATCCTTTTCCTTTCTTAAATGAAACTCAATTGAAACACAGCTTGGCTGAGTGCCGCTTTGTTGTTTCAAGGGCGGGAGCGGGAACTTTATTTGAGATTGCCGCAGCCGGGAAACCAGCTTTATTAATTCCCTTGCCCCAATCCGCTCAAGACCACCAACTAAAAAACGCTTATCAATTTGCTAAGAGCGGGGGAGGAGAAGTGCTGGAACAGAAAAATTTAACACCTCACTTCTTTTTAGAGAGATTAAAATACTTTTTAAGCCGACCAAATATTTTAGAAAAAATGAAGAAGGGTTCTCTGGATTTTGCTCGACCGAAAGCGGCAAAAATAATCGCTACTTATCTTCTTGAATACCTCCAACAAACAAAGAAATAGAGAGTAAATCTTTTGCAAAGCGGATTTGGCAAATAGATAAATTTGTTGTAAAATAAATAGTTATGATAGAGGATTTAACCTTAATCAGACCCAGAGAAATCCGAGTAAGGCTTGCTCCTTCGCCAACCGGTTTTTTGCACATAGGAACGGCCAGAACTGCCCTTTTTAATTATCTTTTTGCTAAAAAACAGCAGGGTGCTTTCGTTTTAAGAATTGAGGATACGGACGCAGAAAGGTCAAAAAAGGAGTGGGAAGAAGATGCCATTGAGGGACTGAAATGGCTAGGAATAGAAATTCAGGAAGGTCCTGATGTTGGAGGAAAACACGGACCTTACCGCCAGTCAGAAAGAAAAGAAATTTATAAAAAATACATCAGAAAGCTTTTAGACGAAGGGCAAATATACTATTGTTTTTGCTCTAAAGAAGAGCTTGAAGCTCACCGCCAATACCTGCTTAGCATTGGCAAACCCCCTCGCTATTCCGAAAAATGCCGCATCCTCTCTAACGAAGAAGTTGAAAAGAACTTAAAAGAAGGGAAGCCGTTCGTTTTAAGATTCAAAACGCCGGCAAAAAAAGTTGCTTTCAAAGATATGCTTCGGGGTAAAATTGAATATGATACCGACAGTTTTGGCGATATGGTTATAGCCAAAGATATCTCAACACCCCTCTATAATCTGGCTTGCGTAATTGACGATTTTGAAATGAAAATAACTCACATCATCAGAGGAGAAGACCACATCCCCAATACCCCAAAACAACTTTTATTAATGGAGGCCTTAAAAATAACTCCTCCCAAATATCTTCATTTACCTTTAATTTTGGGTCAGGATAAAGCCAAGTTGAGTAAAAGACATGGCTCGCACTCGGTTTTAGAATATAAAAAAGAAGGGTATCTGCCGGAAGCCATGGTAAATTTCTTGACTCTTCTGGGATGGAATCCTGGAACCCCTCGAGAAATTTTCTCAATGAACTCTCTAATTCAAGAGTTCTCAATTAAGGGAATACAAAAAGCAGGGGCAGTATTTAATCCCCAGAAATTGGATTGGATAAACGGGTTTTATATCAGACAACGAGCCCTTGATAAATTAACTGAACTTTGTATTCCTTATTTTGTTGAAAGGGGATTAATTACGCCTTTATGGGGAAAGGAAGAGATAATTCCCGGAGCATATAAATCTCCTTTTGGGATAATAGAATACGAAATTTCAGAAACAAAAGAGAAAGTTAATTTTGACTTTCTTCAAAAGGTCGTCGGCTTATATCAAGAAAGGTTAAAAAAACTTTCAGAAATTGGAGAATTGGCTGATTTTCTCTTTAAAGAGAAGGTGGATTATAAGAAAGAATTGTTAAGCTGGAAAGATATGGAGGAAAAAGAAATTAAAAATTCGCTTGACAGTTCAAAAAAAATATTATCCCGTTTAAAACCGGTTAATTGGAAAAAAGAGAATTTAGAAAAAATTTTAACAGAAGAAGCAGAGAAAGTAGGGGATAGAGGTAAATTGTTGTGGCCATTGAGAGTGGCTTTAACCGGAAAAGAGGCGTCGGCCAGTCCATTTGAAATCGCTGAAATTTTAGGCAAAGAAAAAGTCCTTGAAAGAATAAAAGAAGCAAGGAAAAAACTGTAATCATGAAAAAATATTTCATTTCGCCAACAATTGTCTTCTTAATCTTTTTTAGCTGTTTTTCTCCCCTTATAGCTCAAGCCCAAACCTTTCCCCAATCAGAAGACAAAACAATAATTAAGCAGGGAATTGAAATTATAAAAGACACCCTGAAAGAGGTTCTGGTTATTTGGAAGGCAGCCCATCAAGTAGCAGCCAAATGGTGGGGAGAGAATATTTTGCCCAGGATTAAAAAGTGGTTTGAGGAAAAGAAACCGATTATTGAAAAAGAGTTTAAAGAAGAGAGAAAAGAATTAACAAAAGAATTGGGAAAAACTTTCTCAAACTCCTGGAACTGGCTTAAAAACCTGCTTAAATAGGGTTTTCCACAACGGGGGAGTTGACAAACCCCTAGTCGGGGGTTATATTGTTTATAGTAGATACTTCGCAGAA
>CAYYIZ010000022.1:0-7866 GCA_964472105.1 uncultured Candidatus Saccharibacteria bacterium
AGCAAGATTTAAGGATTTTTTAAGTTCGGGCACTTTTCCGTATTTTAATTCGGCAACTTTCTGCAAATCGGCTTCTCGCTGGGCAATTTCTATCTGGAAAGAAACATTGTCAATTTCTTTTCTCAAATTTTTAATATCGGTGATAACACTTCTTTCAGAGTTCCATTTTGCTTTCAACTGCCCGGTTTTTTCTTTTAAGTCGGCCAAACTTCTCTCAACCACCTTGAGGCGTTTTTGCGGCCCTTTCTCTTTTTTAAGAACTTCCCGTTCAATTTCAAGTTTGGTGGTTTGGTCTTTTAATTCTTCGAGCTCGGCTGGTTCTGACTCTATTTCCAATCTTAAGGCAGAGGCCGCCTCGTCCATTAAATCAACTGCTTTGTCCGGCAGGAATCTGTCTGAAATGTAGCGGTTGGAAAGTTCTGCCGCCGCCTTCAGAGCCGAATCTTTAATTCTAATTCCGTGATGGAGTTCGTATTTTTCCTTTATTCCCCGTAAGATAGCCACCGCATCTTCAACTGAGGGCTCTTGAACATAGATTGGCTGGAAGCGCCTTTCCAGGGCGGCGTCTTTTTCAATGTATTTTTGATATTCCTTCAACGTGGTGGCGCCGATTGCCCGAAGCTCTCCCCGAGCCAGAGCGGGCTTCAACAGATTTGAAGCGTCAATTGCTCCTTCGGCTGCCCCAGCACCCACCAAAGTGTGAAGTTCGTCAATGAATAAGATATAGTGCTCTTGGGAACGTTTGATTTCACGTAAAAATGCTTTGATTCTTGCCTCAAATTCCCCCCGATATTTAGTGCCAGCCACCAAGGCCCCTAAGTCCAGAGCAATAACTTCTTTGCCTTTTAAGCTTTCGGGAATTTCACCGCTGGTGATTTTTTTTGCCAGGCCCTCAACAATGGCTGTTTTTCCAACGCCCGCTTCGCCGATTAAGACCGGGTTGTTTTTGGTTCTTCGCGACAAAACCTGCATTAATCTTCTAATCTCTGATTCCCTGCCGATAACCGGGTCAAGTTTTCCTTCCCGGCTGAGAGAGGTTAGGTTTCTGGTATATTTCTTGACTACCTCGTATTTTGATTCGGGATTGGGGTCAATAATTTTCTCCCCTCCCCGGATTTCGGCTAATTTTTGTAAAACATTTTCTCTGTTTAAGGGCACGGCGGCCGCTTGGGAAAGAAAGCGAACATTGTTGAGCACTTCTTGGGCCCTGCCTTGAACGGTTAAAAGCCCTAAAAACAAATGCTCAATGGAGATAAACTCATCGCCCATTTTCATTGCTTCCTCTCTGGCTTTTTCCAAGACGCGAGCCAAATCCTGAGTCAGATAAAGCTGACCCATGCCCGATGGCGCCGTTGAGGGCAGAGGAATTTGGCTGATTGCTTTGTCGGTTTTTCTTTTGGCGTCGTCGATGTCAATTTCTAAATTTTTGAGCAACGTTAAAACAATGCTCTCTTCCTGGGTGAGCAAAACTGAAAGCAAATGCAAAGCATCAATCTGCTGCTGGCCCCGCTCCCTGACAATATTTTGGGCCCTCATCATCGCCTCTTGAGATTTGTGGGTGAAATCACCCCCTTGAACAAACGGCATATACCAATATCTTAACAAAAAAGAGGCCGAGAAATCAAGACCTCTTAAAAGATGCTCTCTGCGATGCTCTCTGCTGCTGTTTAACTGGTTTTTTCGCCTAAGATTACCTCAATTGTCATTTCTTCCTCTTCTCTTAAAATTTTCAAAACTAATTTATCGCCCGGTTGATATTCCCGAATGATCTTAGCTAAAGAATTTTGCAAAGTAATTTTTTCTCCGCCAACTTCCAATATTATATCCCCTTCCTTCAGCCCGGCTTTATCAGCGGCAGAATCAGGAACAACAGCCGCTTCCCCATTGTCTCCTTTAATAATTAAAGCGCCTTCATCAACCGATAAATCCCTTTCAGCTTGGGCTTCCGGGGTTATTAAAATATATCTTACCCCTAAAAATGGATAAACAATCTTACCTATTGTTTTAACCTGCTCAATGTCTCTTTTAGCTTTGTTTATAGAAATGGCAAAACCAATGCTTTGGGCTTCTTGAGCCATTGCCACGTTCACTCCAATTACCTCGCCTTTCAAGTTCAGAAGAGGTCCTCCGGAATTCCCCTTGTTGATGGCGGCATCCGTTTGAATAACATCTTCCAGGGTTTCAACTATCCCTCCACCGGAAGCGGTGATTGTTCTGCTGAGGCCGGAAATTACCCCAACCGAAATAGTATTGCGGAACTCTCCCAAGGCATTACCGATGGCAATTACTGTCTGGCCGATTTGCAGATTGGAGGAGTCGCCAAATCGCACCACTGAGAATAGCTCTTCAGAAAAATCCCCTTTTTCATTAATTTCTCTTTCGTTTTCAATTTTTAAAATGGCTAAATCCTGGAAAGGGTCGCGGGCCAAAACTTGAGCCGAAAATCTTTTGCCCTCATTTGTGATAACGGTGTAATCTGCCTCTTCGTCAAGAACAACGTGTTTGTTGGTTAAGATAAGGCCGTCTTTGGAAATAATGAAGCCGGTTCCTCCCCCAACCTGTTTTTTCTCTGTTCCTTTCTGCCGGTACTGGGGAACCTTAAATCCCGGAATATCCTCGCCGAAGAATTCTTCAAGAGGGCTTTCGTAATATTGCTCATAAACCGGCAAGTCCTTGGTGATAATGATGCTAACCACTGCTGGCGAAACTTCTTTAACTACTTTGATTACTGCTTCCTCTTGAGTGGTTTGGGGAATGTATTCTTGGGGCCCTGAAGGCTCCGAAGGCGGGGAATCTTGGGATTGAGGGCCCTCAGCCTGGGGTGATTCTTTAACTTCGGGGAAAATTCTGAAATAATTATTTGCTTCAATGACGCCTTTTTTCAGTCCCTGCCAAAGTTCGTCGCCGTAAGCGCCCCCGGCGAAAATCCCCAAACAGAAAATAACCAATAAAACTCCGCCTATCAAGAAGTTTCTTAAACTTGGCAGATTGAGCTTAGCTTTCTTTGTCATAGTGATTGAATTTATATTGAAAATATTCTTTTCTTAAGGGACCTTTCAATTTCATATAGATTTCGGCAAAAGAATATTTGTAGCCGATTTTCAACCAGTTTTCTTTTTCAAATCTTCTCATTGAAACAAAAATCTTTGTTGATTTTATCATGCCAAACTTTCCTATCTTTGCCGCTTCCTGAACGTAATGATGGTCCTCGGCTATTTTTACCCCCTCGTCAAATCCGTCTAATCTTTTATGCAAATCTTTTTTCACCAATATTCCCATTGCGCCGTGGGCCCATTTATCCTCAAAAATTCTCAAGGGATAGTTGTAGAAAAAGTTAAACAAAAACTGAAACCACATCTTTTCCGACAAAGGGATTAAAGAAAAAGCGGCAATAGCTAAATCTCTTTTTCCAAACTCTTCCATTGCTTTTTTAAAAAAATCTTCCGACAAAACAACGTCGGCGTCCAGAAACAAAAGCAAATTACCCTGCGCCTCTTCGGCTCCCTGGTTTCTTCCTTTGGCCGGCAGTCCCCCTTTCACCACTTTACATCCGAAAGCCTGGGCAATCTCTCTTGTTCTGTCTTGAGAGCCGGCGTCGGCAATAATAACCTCGTAATCGCCATTCCATCCCTTTTGCCTTCTCAAGCATTCCAGAAGCCGAGGCAGATACTTCTCTTCGTTTAGAGCTGGAATAATAATTGAAAGCATATATTTTATTATTATAATCTAATAATCCAGAATTTTCAATTTTGCTTTTTGGGTGAGACGCCAGACAAGCAAGAATAAGATTAAATAGCAAAGCGGCAGCCAGAGCCAGGAGATTTGGAAAGTTATTGAGGACCAGGGCATTCGGGAAAAGAAATTAACAATGGAAGTTAAATAGGTTAGCAAGAGCCAAACCGGCAAAGAGAGAATCCAAGCTAAGGGATGTGAGAGAAGTCCAGAAAGGACAAACAAAAAACCGATTGTCATAAGGTAGGGCAGGGTTGGCACAATTAAAGCATTGGTGATTGGGCTCGCTAAGGAAACGTAGCCAAAATTATAAATTAAAATTGGCAGGGTGAAAACCTGAGCCGAAAACGTCATTGCCAAAAGCTGCGATAAGGTAAGGGTTTTGAGAAATTTGATTTTCTGGAGCAGGCTTTGAAAGAACGGCATCAAATAGATTATTCCCAAGGTAGCTAAAAAAGAAAGCTGAAAACCCAGGCTGTCCCTTAAAAGCAAAGGGTTGAGGGTAAGCATTATTGCCGCCGCCAAAATTAAAACATTGGCGGCCGCCCGCTGTCTGCCGATTTTCTGGCAAAATAAAAAAGTTGAGCCCATAATGCCCGCCCTCACGGCCGAAGGTTGAAATCCCGTCGTTAAAATAAAAAACCAGAGCAGAAGCAGGGCAAAATAAAATGCCCTGCCTCGGGAAAGCCCCAAAGCTATTCCCAGCCAAATCAAAATCCCCGATAAAATAACAATGTGCATTCCGGAGATGGCGGTAATATGACGGACACCGGCAACGTTTAATTTCTCTTTCCATTCCGATGAGATTTTTTGCTTATCGCCCAAAATAATGGCTGCTAAAATTGAGCTTTGGGGCGGTGATAGATTTTGATAAATAATCTCTCTTAATTTTTGTTTGAAAGACAAAAGCTTTTGTTCAATTGGCGAGCTTTGCGAATCTTCGGTTTCATAAAAAACTTGCGGTGACTCGGACTCCGGAAGGCTTGCCAGTTCGGTTCTTAAAATTCCCAAGCCCAAAACTACTAAGCAAATAGCGAAAACAATTATCGCTTTTCGTTTAAAAAACAAAATGCCGTAAAAAGCAGCCAAAATAAAAAGCTCGTAAATGATGAGCTGGGGCACCTTTAAAAAAGAGGAAATAAAAATCCCTCCGATAAAAGAGAGCAAGAAACAAAGAAAGATTTTAGAGGGAGTCATAGCTAAGCGGCTAAGCTTAAAGTTCCCTTGAGGGCTAAAAAGCCGGCCGGTATAAGCAGGACCAGGAGGGGCAGCGCTATAAATAAACTCAGCAGGAGCAATATGCCGATTCCAACGTCAATGATGCTGGCTGGATCAAGGATAAAAATAAAGCCCTTCAGGCAAAGCAGGAGAGCCACCACTACTACTATTTGTTTGGGGATGTCGGCGTTAAAAGAAACTGACAATAAAATAATTGCCACAAAAATGTCCAAGGCGCCTAAGATTTTTATCATACAGAGAGAAAGATAAGCTTACTCCCTTACCTGGCAAATTTCAAAAAAGGGGGCGATTGCTTTTTGAATTGTAAAAAGATATTCTGTCGGATACGGCTTGACTGTTTCAAAATTTGGGTCAAGGGTTTTTTCCGACCTAAAATTCTGCAAAAAGTATTTTTTAGCGGGAGCCAGCCACCTGGCGATTTTCAGAATATCTTCTTTCTTAAAAAGACCCGGCACCAAGGTGGTCCGAAATTCATAATCAACTTTTTCTTCCTTTAAAATATTTATACTTTTTTCAATATTGTCTAAAAGAGAGTAAGGAGAAACTCCTGCTATGCCGATGACCTCAGGATATTTTTCTTTAGGCGCTTTAATATCCATTGCCACATAATCCACTAATTTTTTTTCAATTAAATCCTTCAACATTTGAGGATTGGAGCCATTGGTATCAAGCTTTATTAAATAATCTAATTTTTTTATTTTCTTGGCAAAATCGGGCAAATCTTCATTGAGAGAGGGCTCCCCTCCGCAAATCGTCACCGCCTCCAATATTCCCTTCCTATTTTTTAAGAAATCAAAAAACTCTTTTTCTGAAATTTTAGGTTGGACTTTAATTTTCTCGGGCAAAACCAGCTCTGAAGAATAACACCAAGGACAGCGAAAATTACAACCAGTTAAAAAAACCGTGCAAGCCAATTTACCCGGAAAATCAATTAAAGTTAGTTTTTGCAATCCGCCAATTTGCATTATGTTGCACTAGATTCTACTTTAAACTCTTTCCTCTCTTTAAACTCTTGGGCTTTCCCCTTATTCCATTGACGAATCGGACGCAGGTAGCCGACGATTCTTGAGTAAACCTCGCAGGGCTGTTCAATGGTGCATTTCGGACAAGTCCAATGCTCCCCTGATAAATAACCATGGACGGGACAAATTGAAAATGTGGGAGTCAAAGTGATATAGGGCAAATGAAAGTTCTCAAAAACTTTTTTAACCAAAGTTTTAGTCGTTCCAATATCAGAAATTTTTTCTCCCAGAAAGAGGTGTAAAACTGTACCTCCTGTATATTTAGTTTGCAGCTCGTCTTGAAGTTTTAAGGCCTGGAAAGCGTCGTCGGTGTAATTAACAGACAATTGAGAACTGTTTGTGTAATACGGCGTCTCTTTGGTGCCAGCCGCTATAATATCCGGATATTTTTCCCTATCTTTCAGAGCCAAGCGATAGCTGGTGCCTTCGGCCGGCGTTGCCTCTAAATTATATATATTTTTTGTTGCTTTTTGATAGTTGATTAATCTTTTTCTCATAAAATCTAAAATTTCCAAAGCAAATTTCCCTCCAGCCTCTTTGCCAATGTCCTCTTCTATAAAGTTCAATAAACACTCGTTCATGCCGATAAGGCCAATGGTGGCGAAATGGTTAGCGTAATAACCGCCTCGCGCTTTTTTGATGGCGGATAAATAAAATTTTGAATAAGGGTAAAGGCCTTTTTCAATAAAGTTTTCTATGGTCTTTCTTTTAATTTCCAAGGAATCCCGCGCTAAATCCATCATCTTTGCCAATCTGTCAAAAAATTCTTTTTTAGTTTTTGCTAAATAACCAATTCTGGGAAGATTAATGGTTACTACTCCAATACTACCGGTAAGCGCTCCCGAACCAAACAATCCCCCTCCTCCTCGATTGTGAAGTTCGGTTAAATTCAACCGAAGCCGGCAACACATACTTCTGACGTCTTCCGGCTTCATATCAGAGTTGATGTAGTTGGCAAAATAGTTGGTGCCGTATTTGGCTGAGGCCTTAAAAATTCCATCAAAAGCTGGCTCCTGCCAGGGAAAATCTTTGGTAATGTTAATGGTGGGGATTGGAAAATGAAAAGGTCTTCCCGACTTATCCCCTTCAAGCATCACTTCATAAAAGGCCTTGTTAAACATTTTCATTTCTTCTTCAAATTCGCCGTAGGTTTCTTTTTGGGGTTTGCCGCCAATAATCACCGGTTGTTTAGCAAAAACCGGAGAGGGCTTAAGATCTAAAGTAACGTTGGAAAAAGGGCATTGAAACCCGACCCTGGTCGGTATTGCCATATTAAACATAAATTCTTGTAAGGCCTGCTTAACTTGGGCGTAATCCAGATTCCCATAGCGGATGAAAGGAGCTAGAAGAGTATCAAAATTTGAAAAAGCGACAGCTCCCGCCGTCTCTCCCTGTAAGGTATACAAAAAATTAACCATTTGGCCTAAAACTGCCCTAAAATGTTTGGCTGGTTTTGACTCTACTTTTCCCGTCACCCCTCCAAACCCCTTAAGTAAAAGGTCGTAAAGATCCCAACCAGCGCAGTAAGGGCCCAGGGTATCTAAATTATGCAAATGGAAATCGCCGCTCTCAACCGTCTCTCTTATCTCTTTCGGGTAAATCTTATTCAGCCAGTATCTTTTTATAATGTAGGAAGTTCCATAATGATTCAAACCCTGCAAAGAGAAAGCCATATTGGCGTTTTCTTTAACCTCCCAATCCAACTTCCCTAAATACTGGTCAACTCTGTCTACTGCTTCCTCTGAAACCATTACTGCTTCCCTTATTTTTCTTCTTTGCTCCCGGTATAAAATGTAAGCCCTAGCGGCTTGGACCAAGTCTTCTAAAATTAAAACTTCTTCAACAATGTCTTGAATTTGTTCCACCTGAGGGA
>CAYYIZ010000023.1:0-7556 GCA_964472105.1 uncultured Candidatus Saccharibacteria bacterium
AAAAAAAAAAAAAGTTGAGGGTAAAAAAATCGTAGTTCTAAAATCAACGGTCTTGCCGGGCACCACCGAGAAACTTCAAGAAAAATATCCCCAGCATAAATTTTTAATTAACCCGGAATTTTTAACCGAACTGACCGCCGACCAGGATATGAATTATCCGGACCGCCAGCTCGTCGGCTACACCAAGCAAAGCTACAATGTGGCAGGGGACATTATGCAGATTCTTCCTTTAGCTCCTTTTGAGAAAATTTTACCAGCCACTGAAGCTGAGGTAGTCAAGTATTTTGGCAATACCTGGTTTGCCGCTAAGGTAGCGTTCGCAAACCAGCTCTATGACCTCTGTCAAAAATTAGGGATTGATTATGACCGAACGATGGAGTCGGCGGCGGCTGACAAAAGAATTGGCAGAAGCCACCTTGAAGTAATTCACAAGGGTTACCGCGGATATGGCGGCAAATGCTTGCCCAAGGACATCAGGGCTTTGATTCAGTTTGCCAATGGAAAAGGAGTTGACTTGAAGCTCCATAGAATTGTTGAAGAAATTAACAATCAATTAATGAAAGAACAGGGAATAGAGGACCCGGAGAAGTTTTCCAAAAGAGAGTAAACCCCGTTAGAAAAATGGGGCTAAAAAAGTCTAGCGCACTGAGAATCTTAACTTTTCTAACGGGGTAAAATGGAAAATTTAAAACAAAAAACGCTGGCTTTATTTTTTACCCGGGGGATTTCCCTGAAAAACTGGCAGGAAACCGGAAATTTCGGAAGAGAAATCGCTCCTTACAAAGAGCTGGCAAAAATTTTTAAAGATATATATTTTTTTACTTACGGGAGAGAAGATGATTTGAAATATCAAGAGTTCTTGCCGGAAAATATAAAAATCTTTCCTAAAAAATGGAATTTACCCTCAATCCTTTATAGCTTATTTTTGCCCTTCCTTTACCAGAAAGAATTAAAAAAGGCTGACGTTTTGAAAACAAATCAAATGGCGGGAAGCTGGGCAGCCGTTTTGGCGAAATGGCTCTATAAGACAAAATTAATTGTCAGGTGCGGCTATGAATGGTTAAAGGTTATGGAAAAGGAAAAAAAACCGAAGTGGAAAGTCTTTCTCGCCTCTTTTTTAGAAAAGCTTAGTTACAGAAATGCCGACAAAATAATAGTTACTTCCTTTGGAAACAAGGACTTTATTGAAAAAAGATTTAAAATAGCCCGAACAAAAATTGAGGTTGTTCCAAATTACATTGACATTGAGCTTTTTAAACCAATTGAGATAGAGAAAGAAAAAAATAGGATTTGTTTTGTTGGAAGATTATCGCCAGAAAAAAATCTTTCCAATCTAATAAAAGCAATTTCCGGCTTTAAAGTAAAATTAGTAATTTTCGGGTCGGGTCGTTTAAAAGATAATTTGGCGAAGTTAGCCGAAAGATTGAACTGCCCCGTTGAGTTCAGGGGAAATGTTCCTAATAATCAATTGCCCGAGGAATTGGGGAAAAGCGAACTGTTTATTTTACCCTCTTTTTACGAAGGCAACCCAAAAGTTTTACTGGAAGCAATGGCTTGCGGTTTACCCTGCATCGGCACCAAGGTTGACGGCATTAAAGAAATCATCCGGCACAAAGAGAACGGCTATTTATGCGAAACCGACATTGGTTCAATCAAACGGGCAATTTTAGAAGTTTTATCAGATGAAAATTTAAAGAGAACTTTAGCGGAAAATGCCAGACAGACGATGATAGAAAGTTTCAGCTTTGATAAAATTTTAGAAAAAGAAATTGAGATTTATCAGTTATATGGAAAAATACAATCTTAATTATTTAAAACAGCTTGAAGCGGAAAGCATTTATATTTTAAGAGAAACATTTGCTGAATTTAAAAACCCGGTGCTTTTATATTCCATTGGCAAAGATTCTTCAACAACCCTGCGGCTCTGCCAAAAAGCTTTTTATCCGGGTAAAATTCCTTTTCCCTTGCTCCATATAGATACCGGTTACAAGTTTAGGGAAATGATTGAATTCCGTGATTATTATACTAAAAAAATAGGGGCTAAACTTATTGTCTACAAGAATGAAGAACCCGAGGCTCAGAAATTCGGCCCGGAAACTGCTCACACAGATGCTTATATTTATTACAAGAAGACCAAGGCCCTGCTTGATGCAATTAAAAAATATGGGTTTGACGCCGCCATCGGCGGCGCCAGAAGGGAAGAAGAAAAATCACGGGCAAAAGAAAGGATTTTTTCAGTAAGAAAAGGTATGGGCGGCTGGGACCCTAAAAATCAGAGGCCGGAATTATGGCATTTGTATAATTCCAGATTGAAAGAAGGCGAAACAATGAGGATATTTCCCTTGTCTAATTGGACGGAAGCCGACATCTGGGCTTACATAAAAGAGGAAAATATTGAAGTGGTGCCGCTTTATTTCGCCCAACGCAGAAAATTGCTCAGAAGACACGGAGTCTTGGTAAGATTAGACGAATTTAACCAGCCCAAAGAGGGAGAAAAAGTGACAGAGGCGGTCTGCCGTTATCGAACGCTGGGTTGTTCTCCTTCTACCGGAGCCGTTATTTCAAACGCCACCACCACCGAAGAAATTTTAGAAGAAGTTGTCAAAGCCAAAAAATCAGAAAGAGAAAACAGAGCAATTGACGGTACCTCTGACAGCGCCATGGAGGACAAAAAGAAAGAGGGCTATTTTTAATATTTATGGAAAAAATATACAATCCAAACGCTCAATTATTAAAGCTGGTGATTGCCGGCAGTGTTGATGACGGGAAATCAACCTTGATTGGCAGATTATTTTATGATTTAGATGAAATTTACGAGGACCAATTGGCATCACTTAAAAAAGTCAGCGCCCAGCAGGGTAAAAAAGAAATTGACCTGTCTTTGTTTACCGACGGCTTATCGGCAGAAAGAGAGCAAAAAATAACAATTGACGTAGCTTACAGATACCTTTCCGCTGCCAAAAGGAGGTTTATTATTGCCGATGTGCCCGGCCACGAACAATATACCCGCAATATGATAACCGGAGCCTCCAACGCTGTCAATCTGGCGATAATTTTAGCAGACGCCAGAAAAGGCATTCTTGCCCAATCTAAACGCCATTTATTTATTGCTTCTTTGATGGGCGTTTCCCATATTTTAATAGTGATAAACAAAATGGACTTAGTTGGCTATACTCAGAAGGTTTTTGAAAAAATTAAAAGTGATTTTACTGATTTTGCAGCCAAGCTTGACATTCATGATTTACAATTTATTCCAGTTTCAGCATTATGCGGGGATATGGTTGTTGAACGGGGTAGCAATATGGACTGGTATCAGGGAACAACGCTGGCCAGCTACCTGGAAAACTTAGAGATTTCCAGCGACAAAAACTTTCTTGATTTTCGTTTTCCCGTTCAATTAGTTATCAGGCCTAATCAGGATTTCAGAGGGTATGCGGGACAGATTGAATCGGGAACGATAAAGATTGGGGAAAGGGTGAGAATTTTGCCTTCCGGAAAAGAAACAAAAATCAAGTCCATAATCGCTGACCAAAAGGAGCAAGAGAGTGCCTTTACTCCTCAATCAGTGGTTTTAACATTGGCAGACGAAGTGGATGTGAGCCGCGGAGATATGATAGTAAGAGAAAATAATCTCGCCGAACTCAACAGCGACTTTGAGGCTATGGTTTGCTGGATGTCCAGTCAATCCTTAAGCAAAGATAAAAGTTATATTTTAAAACAAACAAACAAATCAACCCGGTGTTTTGTTAATAAAATATTTTATAGATTAAATATTGACAATTTACACCGCGGAAGCGCCAAGGCACTGGCACTTAATGAAATTGGCAGAGTTCACATTACAACCAATACGCCGATAATGTTTGACCTCTACAATAAAAACAGAGATACCGGCAGTTTCATTATTATTGACGAGACAACCAATAATACTGTGGGGGCTGGTATTATTCTGCGTTCGGCAAAAAAGTTGGATTTTAGGGAAACCCAACCAAAAGCCCCCCCAAAAAATCAAGGATTTGTTTTGTGGTTCACCGGACTTTCCCGGTCGGGGAAGAGCGCGGTTGCTGACAGGGTTTATAAAATTTTAAAGGAAAAGGGATTAAAACTGGAAAGGTTGGACGGGGATATTGTCCGCCGCTCTTTAAGCAGTGATTTGGGCTTTTCCCGAGAAGACAGAGAAAAAAATATAAAAAGAGTTGCTTTTGTGGCAAAGCTTTTAAGCGGAAACGGGGTGGGAGTAATTGCTTCTTTTATTTCCCCTTATAAGCAAAGAAGAGAAAAAATAAGAAAAGAAGTTACTAATTTTATAGAGGTTTTCTGTAATGCTTCTCTCCCGAATTGCGAAAAAAGAGACAAAAAAGGGCTTTATAAAAAAGCAAGAAAGGGAGAGATTGAAAATTTCACCGGGATTTCCGACCCTTACGAACCGCCGGAGAATCCGGAAATTGAACTAAAAACCGACAAAGAAACCATACAAGAAAGCATTAGTAAGGTAATTAAGCATTTAGAGGAAAATAATTTTGTTTGATTTTATGAGAAACACCAGAGAATTAAGAGAAGTCATTGATTTAATAAAAAAAGCAGGAAGAGAAATTTTAAAAATTTATCAGCGAGAATTCAAAAGCTACCAAAAAGAAGATAAAACGCCGGTTACCGAAGCTGATTTTGCTGCCCAGAAAATTATTTTATCGGGTTTAAGAAAATACAATTACGGGATTATCAGCGAAGAGAGCAAAAATAACAGCCCTTTTACAGAAAAAGAAAAAGTATGGCTTGTTGACCCCATAGACGGCACCAAGGACTTCTTAGAAAAGACCGGAGAGTTCTCAATTATGATAGGACTGATAGATAAGGGAGAACCAATCTTGGGAGTGGTCTACAAACCGATTGGCGAGAAAATGTATTTTGCTGAAAAAGGAAAAGGGGCTTTTTTAAAAGAAGGCGGAAAGCCCTTAAAGAAATTAAAAGTTTCTAATGTTTCTTCTCTGGCTGATTGCTGTTTGCTGGTAAGCAGATTTCATTTAAACGATTCAGAAGACCTGTTTATTAAGGACAACAAGCTCAAAGACGTTAAGCATGCAGGCAGTACCGGAATAAAAGTAGGATTGATTGCTGAAGGAAAAGCCGATGCTTATTTGAACATCAGCGACAAAACGTGCCAGTGGGACACCTGTGCCTCCGAAATTATCTTGAAAGAAGCGGGGGGAAAAATAAGCGATTTGAAAGGAGGAGATTTGAGCTATAATTGCCGGGAGTTGAGAAATTTAAATGGTATTTTGGCAACTAATAAAAAAATCCACAGCCAAATAATTAAACAAACTGAAGATAAAAAGATAAGATGAGTTCAGCCCAAAGTGATTTCAAAATAGATTTTATTGGGATAGGGGCGGCAAAATCTGCGACAACCTGGCTCTACGAATGTTTGAAAGAGCATCCCGAGATTTGCCTTTCTAAAATAAAAGACGTTAGTTTTTTTAGCCAAAAAGAAAATTACGAGCAGGGGATTGGTTGGTACGAAAGTTATTTTTCTCATTGCCGGAAAAATCAGGTTAAGGGAGAATTTACTACCAGTTATCTTAACAATGTTGATGCCTCGAAGTTAATTAAACAAACTTTTCCCAATGTTAAAATTATCGCTTGTTTGAGAAATCCTATTGAGAAAAGTTATTCCAGCTTTTACCACAGATTATTTGATTCAAAGCATTGCTTTAAAAGTTTTGACGAAGCATTGAGAGAAGAACCAGAGAATTTTACCCGGCCCGGCTTTTACTATCAGTCCCTGAAAAGATATTTTGACATTTTTGACAAAGAAAATATTTTGATTTTAATTTACGAAGACATCAACAAAAATCCAATAAATTTTATTAAAAATATTTATCAGTTTTTAGAAGTTGCTCCTTCGTTTGTCTCCCCAAAAGCGAAGAGCAAAATTAATCCGACCAAGATAAAAATTTCCTCGCTCAATAAAATTTTACACCAAAAAATAATCAAAAGAATCAAAAAAACAAACTTTGGCAAAAAATTAAGCCAGTCAGCGAAGGTAAGAAACATTTTTTACAAATTAGTGGAAGCACCCCTTTCTCGAGTTAAAAGCCCGTTGCCTGAAATGAGTTCTCGGGTGCGACAATATCTGCAGAAAGCATATGAAAAAGATGTTAAGAATTTAGAAAAGCTTATTGGCAGAAATTTAGACTTCTGGCAGTAGGGAAAAAGTTCTATCGTTCTATTATTTTTAATAATTTAAAATAATTATGGCCAGAACCGTTGAATTACGATTTCAAAAATTTTTTGGGAACAGGAAACGAATTAATGAAATAGATCCCCGGTTTTTCACCCGTGATCTTATAAATCCGAAAGGGAAGATATCCATTAAAGGAGTAATAAAGTTTCCCTATAAGTTCCTGAGAACCATCGCCGCCGAATCTTTATATGAAATTTGGCGCCACACTTCAGGGAAGGGAATCCGAATTAAAGAACCAATATTTTTGATTGGTATGCCGCATTCTGGGACAACTATTGCTATGAAATTATTTGCCCGTCATCCCGATGTGGTAAATAAATCCGAAGCTCACACTATATTGCAACCAATGGGATATTTTGATTGGGGAAATGGTGACCACGTCTTGACTGAGAAAGATGCTACCCCTGAAGAAGGGGAACGGTTACATGTCCGCTTTGGGTTTTACACTTGGTTGTATAGGAAAAAAAGATTTTTTAATAAATGCCCTAATAATGCTGTCCGTATTCCATTCCTGACAAAGATATTTCCCAATGCTTATTTCTTACATATGTTCCGGGATGGACGAGCTGTTGTTAATTCCCTGTTAGGATCTTTGCCAACTGATCGAAATTGGGAGATAGGGGATAGATTTAAACCCTGGCGAGAAAGAGAGGAACCATTTCCCGGTGTCCGACCACCTGATTGGCGTTCACTTTTGCGAGACAATCCCTTAGAACAACATGCTCTTCAGTGGCGCGAGGTTATTTCTTACAGTCTTAGGGACCAAAAGAAATATAACATTCTTTGTTTCAGGTATGAAGATCTCTGTGAAAACCCCAGAAAAATAATAGAGAAATTATGGAGATTTTGTCATCTTCCCGTAACCAAGGATATTTTAGAAAGACTACCAGAAAAATTAGAGAACAGAAATTATAAATGGCAAAAATCTATGACCGAAGAACAAAAAGGTCTGGTCACCACTATCCAGGAACCATTACTAAAAAGGTTGGGCTATTTAAAGTAAAATATATCTAAAAAATATGTCTAAAAAAATATTAATTACCGGTATAAGTGGTTTCGTCGGTTCTCATCTAGCTGAGTATTGTTTAGCGCAGGGAGCTCAAGTTTCTGGTACAATACTTTCCCATCACTTAGGCGATGAACTGAAAAGAATTAAAGCTATTGAAAATAAAATTGAACTTCATGAATGCAACCTGACTAATAGAGTAGCAGTAGTAAGGGTTTTAGACAAAGTCGAACCAGAAATAATTTTCCATTTAGCTGCTCAAAGTTTCGTTCCTGCCTCCTGGAAATCGCCCGAAGATACCTTATTTAATAA
>CAYYIZ010000024.1:0-7344 GCA_964472105.1 uncultured Candidatus Saccharibacteria bacterium
TAGCGACTTTCTTCACAATGATTGGATTTTTGAAGCACTGGCAGATAATTGTCGGGCTAATCATTGGGGGAGTTATAGCCGCTCCTTTTGCAGCTTATGTTTGCAAGAGGCTGCCGTCCCGGGTGCTGATGGTGATAGTTGGAATCTTAATCATGGGATTAAGCATAAGAACCATATGTCTGGTTCTTCTTTAGAGAGAAGCCTCGGCTCATCTTTGTTATTTTTGAGCCGAGGCATTTTTTATTGATAATTGAAAATTAAAGATTAATGTTGTAAACTTATAATATATGGCGAATTTAGCAGAGATCAAGAAAAATCGGGAAGAAAAGCTGAAAAAGATTCTTCGGGCCGGATTAAGTCCTTATCCTTCAAAAACAAGAAGAACTCATGAAATTGGGAAAGTGCTCCGAGATTTTCCTAAATTAGCCAAAAAAACTCAAGAGATAGTAGTTACGGGAAGAGTAAGAACTTTGCGGAGCCACGGAAAGGCCACCTTTTTTGACGTTGAAGACAGTTCGGGAAAAATCCAGGTGCTTTTACGGGAAGACAAAATTGGCGAGAAAGGTTATCAGTTTTTCCGAGAACTTGTGGATATCGGTGATTTTCTTGAGATTAGGGGCGCTTTGACAAAAACAAAAACTGGCGAGAGAACAATTGAGGCCTCTAACTTTGAATTTTTGGCAAAATCTTTACTTCCTTTGCCGGAAAAATGGCATGGGCTTCAAGACATTGAGGAAAGATACCGAAAAAGATATTTGGATTTACTGTTTAACAAGGAGGTAAAAGAGAAGTTTTTGAGAAGAACGCAGATTATAAAAACGCTGAGAGAATTTTTGGGGAAAGAAGGATTTTTGGAGGTGGAAACGCCGATTTTACAGCCAATTTATGGGGGGGCCAGGGCCAGACCCTTTAAAACTCATCTAAATGCTCTGGATATAGATTTGTATTTAAGGATTGCCCCGGAATTATATTTGAAAAGATTGCTGGTTGGCGGCTTTGAAAAAGTTTACGAAATTGGCAAGTGCTTTCGCAATGAAGGCGTAGATAAGCTGCACAATCCCGACTTTACCATGCTGGAATTTTATTGGGCATATGCTGACTACAAAGAGATGATGAAATTAACCGAAAGAATGTTTGAGTTTTTACTGAAAAAAGTTTTGGGCAAACTTGAAGTAACGTACCAGGGCAAAAAAATAAACTTTAAAGCTCCCTGGAAAAGAGTTGATTTTTTTGACCTTTTTCAAAAAGAGACTGGATTGAATTTGGAAGAGGTTTCCGAGCAGGGATTAGAAAAAGAAGCTAAAAAACTGGGGGTTAAAATAGAAAAGAGCCGGCCAAAGGCAGAGATTGCAGATGAAATTTACAAAAAGCTTTACCGGCCCAAAATTTTACAACCAACCTTTTTAATTCATCATCCTGTGGGTTTTCAACCTTTGGCTAAACAGTTTGAAGAAAATCCTAAAAAATTAGCTAACTTTCAACTGGTGGTGGCCGGCTGGGAATTGATAAACGCTTTTTCCGAATTAAACAATCCCCAAGAGCAAAGAAAAAGATTCAAAGAGCAGGAAAAGTTGCGCAAGAAAGGACTGGAAGAAGCTCAGAGGATGGATGAGGATTTTCTGAATGCTCTGGAGTATGGTATGCCCCCGGCCGCCGGCTTTGGCATGGGAATTGACAGACTCGTTGCCCTTTTGACAGATTCCCATAGTTTAAGGGAGGTAATATTGTTCCCGACAATGAGACCAAAATAATCTATGCTTGACATTAATTTTATTCGTCAGAACCCGGAGAAAGTTAAAGAAGGTTGTAGGAATAAAAATGTTAATGTTGATATTTCGGAGCTTTTAAAATTGGATAAGCGGAGAAGAGAAATTTTGAAAGAAATTGAAGAGTTACGGCATCAAAGGAATATAATTTCTGAAAAAAAAGAATTAAGCGAGGAAGAAAAAGCCAAAGCCAGAAGCTTAAAAGAGAAAATAAAGATTCAAGAAGGGGAATTTAAAAAAATTGAGAAAGAATTCAATAATTTGATGCTTCTTGTGCCGAATCCTCCTTTTGGTGATGTTCCGAAGGGCAAAGATGAGTCAGGGAATTTGGCGGTAAAGAAAGTAGGTAAAATTCCCAGATTTAAATTTAAACTGAAAGATTATTTAGAAATTGCCGAAAATTTTGACCTACTTGATATCAAGCGAGCGGCTAAAGTTTCCGGAACAAGGTTTGGTTATTTAAAAAGAGAAGCGGCTTTAATGGAGTTTGGCTTGGTGAATTTCGCTGTTGACTTTTTACTCAAAAAAGGATTTATTCCGGTTATTCCTCCGGTAATGATAACTCCCGAGATGGCTCTGGGAATGGGGTATTTAGAGCCAACAAGTGACCAGGAAACCTATTTTGTCCCCAAAGATAATCTCTATTTAGTGGCAACATCCGAACAATCAGTCGGTCCAATGCATGCTGGAGAAGTTTTTAAAGAGAAGGATTTACCCAAAAGATATGTGAGTTTCTCAACCTGCTTCCGAAGAGAAGCAGGAAGTTACGGGAAAGATACCAGGGGAATGTTTAGAATTCACCAATTTGACAAGGTTGAAATGTTCAGTTTTTGCAAACCGGAAGATTCAGCAAAAGAGCACAAATTCTTTTTGGCAATGGAGGAAAAACTGATGAGTGCCTTAAAGCTTCCTTATCAAGTAGTTAATATATGTACCGGGGACTTGGGCAGGCCGGCTGCTGCCAAATACGACATTGAGGCCTGGGTTCCTTCGCAAAAAAGATACAGAGAGACCCATTCCACTTCCAACTGCACTGATTTTCAGGCAAGGAGATTGAATATCCGCTACCGCGACAAATCCGGCAAAATAAACTTTGTTCACACCGTGAACGGCACTGCTTTTTCTATGAGACCAATAATTCCTATTTTGGAGATTTACCAAAGAAAAGACGGCAAAGTTAACGTGCCAAAGATTTTACAAAAATATCTTGGTTTTAAAATTATTCCAAGAAGATAGCAATTTATATTGATATAATTACTGCGTTCGGTCGAAATACAAAAATAAATTTTTGTATTCCTCCCTCATTTGTAACTATGAAAACCCTAATTATTTTACACGGATGGCAAAGCTCAAAAGAAAGGTGGCAGAAAGTGAAAGAGAATATTGAAAGAGAGGGGGTTAAAGTTATTATTCCTGACCTCCCCGGATTCAAACCAGAAACCGAGATAGAGAAGCCGTGGAACCTAGATGATTACGTTGAATGGTTTAAAAATTTTTCCCAGAAGGAGGAGAAGTTTTTTTTGTTAGGGCATTCCTTTGGAGGAAGAATAGCTATAAAGTTTACTAACAAATATCCCCAGAAACTTTTCGGTTTGATTTTGGTGTCAGCAGCCGGAATTAAAAAAGAACCCACTTTCGCTGGGAAAATTTTAGGATGGGGGGCAAAAACAGTAAAAACTCTAAAGATTGAGGAGATGCCCCAAACTAAGGGTTTTTGGCAGATTTTTAGAAAACTTTTTTACCGCTATATTCTAAGAAAAACTGATTATCTGGAGGCTTCGGGATTCTTGAAAGATACCATCAAAAATATTTTAGCGGAGGATTTAGCTCCATTGTTAAGCAAAATCATCATTCCCACTTTAATCATCTGGGGCGAAAAAGACAAAATCACCTCTTTAGCCGACGCCGCTTTAATGAAAAAAGAGATAAAGTTTTCTCAATTGGAAATTTTAGATGATATTGGCCACACTCCTTATTCGGAAAACCCGGGGCTTCTGGCTCAAAAAATTAAAGAATTTTTGAAATAATTATGAAATTATTTATCGCAATTATCTGGTTTCTAATTTTTAGCAAAACTTTCTTTTTTTGGGTTTGGCTTTGGCAATTAAAGGAATATCATTGCGGCAGATTCCGCGCTCATTTTGAAACACAGAAGTTAAAAAAGAAAATCTCAAGTTTTTATTGGCTTAAATTGCCCAAACTTACCAAAAAAACAATCGTTATTTTATTTTCCGGTATATTCCTGGAAGGGTTAATAATTTTTTACATCTTCCCCTTTAAAAATATCATATTTTATCTTTTGCTTTTAACCCTGCTCATTTTAAACCCGATAATTTCTTCTTTGCTTGTTTTATTTTTTCAAATCCCGACGGTTATTTTAAGAAAAAGAATTTTAAAGAAAGCGAAGCAGAAGCGGGATAAATTCAAAGAGCTTTTAGTTATTGGCATTACCGGAAGTTACGGCAAAACCTCAACCAAAGAATTTTTAGCTGAAATTTTATCAAAAAGATTTAAGGTTTTAAAAACGAAAAAACATATTAACGCTGAAATCGGGATAGCTCGGGCAATACTTAATGAATTAACAAAAGAATACGAAATTTTTGTTGCAGAAATTGGAGCTTACGATAAAGGGAAAATAAAAGAAGTTTGTCAAATGCTCAAGCCGAAAATAGGCATTTTAACCGGCATTAACGAACAACATATGTCAACCTTTGGCTCCCAAGAAAATATTATTAGAGCAAAATACGAACTCATTGAGTCGCTACCTCAGGACGGCTTAGCTATTTTTAACGGCAACAACAAATTCTGTAAAGATCTTTATCAAAAGACAAGCATTCCAAAAAGAATTGTCCATGCCCCGCCTGGAAAGCTAATGGCCGAGAATATTTTAATGGCTAAGGTGGTAGCTGGAGCATTAGGAATGCGTCCCGAAGAAATAGCCAGAGCTAATGAAAAGATTACGAGTTCGCTTCAAACTAAAAAGGGGCTTAATGATTTAAATATAATTGATTGTACTTATTCTGCTAATCCAAGCGGAGTTATTGCTCATCTTGATTATTTGGAAACTTGCCAGGGCAAGAAAGTTATTGTTATGCCCTGTTTGATTGAGCTTGGTTCTGTATCAAAAGAGGTTCACAGAAAAATAGGAGAGAAGATTGGCAAGATTTGCGATTTAGCCGTAATTACCACAAGAGATAGATTCAAAGAAATAAAAGAGGGTGCCCAAGGAGCTGGTATGCCGGCAGAGAAGATTTTACTTCTTGAAAAAGCAAAAGCAATTTCTGAAAAGGTAAAAACTTTCACTAAACCCGGCGACACAGTCCTTTTAGAAAGCCGAGTGCCTCCAGATTTAATCAAAATACTGCTTAAATAAATATATGAAAGTTCAAGAAATTGACAACAAGAGAATATGGGAGAATTTTCTTTTGGGACGTGAGGAGAAAACTTTTTTGCAAAGTTGGCATTGGGGAGAATTTCAAAAGATGATGGGAAATAAAATTTGGAGATTAGGAGTGTATATTAACGATGATTTAGTAGGTGTTAGCTTGGTAATTGAGATTGCCGCTCGCAGAGGGAAATTCCTATTTTTACCTCACGGGCCGATAGTTAAAATTCCTAAACAAAAGGTTTTAGAAGCTTTATTAAAAAAATTAAAAGAAATTGCTGAACAAGAAAAAGCCAATTTTATAAGAATTGCTCCGGACTGGCAATGAAATGAAGAAAATGAAAAGCTCTTTAAATATTTGGGCTCCATAACCGCTCCCTTGCACACTCATCCGGAAATAACCTGGGAATTGAATCTTGAAAAATCAGAGGAAGACCTTTTGATGAATATGCGAAAAACTACCCGTTATTTGATAAAACAGGGCCTTGAGAATGAGGAATTAAAAATAGAGAAATCCCAAGACCTAAAGGACATTGAAGCTTTCAATAATTTGTACCAAAAAACGGTTAACCGCCATCACTTCATACCCTTTTCACTCAACTACTTAAAGAATGAGCTTCGGGCTTTTATGCGAGACCCTTCAGCTTCGTCTCAGGGCGATGGCGAAACAGTCATTTTCTTAGCTAAATATAGGGCCGAATGCTTAGCTTCTGCTATCGTCATTTATTGGCAGGGGATTGCTTTTTATCATCAGGGCGCTTCGTCTCAAAAATATCCTAAAGTCCCCGCTTCTTATCTTTTACAGTGGGAAGCGATAAAAGAAGCCAAAAGAAGAGGCTGCAAAATTTACAATTTTTGGGGAATTGCTGAAACAGAATCAAAAAAACATCCATTTTGGGGACTAACCTTGTTCAAGCAAGGTTTTAGCGGTTCTGAAAAAGCGTACGTTAAAACCCAGGACATCCCTCTTTCTATTAAATACTGGCTCACTTTTGTTTTTGAAGTTTTTAGAAAAAAAAGAAGAGGTTTCTGATATATGAAGAGAAAATTTAAAAAATATCGCAGATTCAAAAAAAGAAAATCGATTTTAAAAAATCGATTCTTTTGGGATTTTATTTTAATCTCTGCCCTAATAATTTTAGTTTTTTATTTTTTCTTTCTTTCGGGAATGTTTAAAATACAAAAAATTGAAATTTTAGCTCCAGAAAATATTCCTAAAAATGAACTGCAGGATATTTTAGAACAGGAACTTAAGACGTCATTTTTGTATTTTTTCCAAAAGGATTCTTTCTTTTTAGTGAACGACAAAGAAGTAGAAGACAAAATTTTAAAAGAATATCCGGACATAAAAGAAGTAAACCTCAAGAAGAAATTTCCCAAAACTTTAATTTTAGAAATTAAAGAAAGAGAAGAAGCGGCTATCTGGTGCATAAATGATAATAGTTGTTTTTCAATTGACAAAGAGGGAGTGATTTTGGGAGATTCAACCCCTAAAATCTCCAAAATTGAAGGAAGAGAGAACTTGATGGTAATCTTCTTAGAAAATGGTGAAATCAGAAAGTCGGGGGAAACAGTTATTTCCGAAGACGAGCTGAATCAACTTTTCCTGATTGAAAATGAACTGGGAAAAAAATTAGAAATCGGCTTGGAGAAATTTACTTTAGTTAGCGAGGAAAGGTTAAACGTAAAAACGATTGATGGCTGGAAAATCTATTTTGATTTGACTGGAGATATAAATTTAGATTTAACTAAGCTCCGCTTGCTTTTAGAAAAAGAAATTCCTCCTGAAGATAGAGAAAATCTTCAATACATAGACCTCCGTTTCTCAAAAGTCTACTACAAATAAAAAAGTGAGGGGCCGGGTCTCTATAAATCTTACAGAGAACTATTCTCTGTATTTTTGTTTTAATCAACATAGTAGATGAAGATTGAGTTGCCGGCGCGAGCGACAGGGGTAAAGTCATTCAACCAATTGTAGTAGTCGGTTGGTTCGCTAAATCCTTTAGTGGGAATAGCCCGGCCTCCCTGAAGCAAAGTAGCAGAAACTGCCAGATAATTGCCTTTGGGAAATTCTTTGGGAAGATTTGTTCCATTCCAGGAGAGATATTTCTCTTTTAAATAATAGGGAACGTCTCCACCGCCAAAATAATCAACATAGATTTTTTCAACTTTGTTGGTCTCAATCCAGCCCTT
>CAYYIZ010000025.1:0-2751 GCA_964472105.1 uncultured Candidatus Saccharibacteria bacterium
AAAGTAAATCGTCTTTTTTTTCTTCTAAAATATCGGCTAAAATCTTACTGGTTTCTTCTTTGTCTTCTATCTTTTCAGGAAAAATATAAATTAAATTCTTCTTTTTTGTTTGAGCTAAAGGCAATTCACCTTTATTAAAAAAAATCTCTCCCCTCTTCCCTTTCACTTCTTCAAAAGAAACCTGCTGTCCCAAAGCTAATGCCTCGTAATATTCCCCATCTTTTATTTGCAGGCAATACAACTTCCAGATAATTATCCCGCTAACAAAAATGAGCAGTAAGAATAAAATATTCACCTTCCATTTGCTCATATTTTTACTCCTTCACCAGATAATCAGATGAAATTGGAATGTACTTAATTCCTGATACTTCTACAAAATTAAGCCCTTTAACTTTCTCTTCCATACTTTCCAAAGAAACAACGTTGTTGGCTCCGCTCTGTAAAATAAAGTTCTGGCTGGTAATTTCTCGCAGTCCTTGTTCATGATTTTTAATCAGATAACTTTTTCTTACCAAGTCGCCCATCTGGAAAAGATAAAAGGCTAGGAGAGGAAAAATTACAAGAACCACCACTACAAAAATTAATCCTTTAATTGCTGTTTCTTTGTCAAATCGGATTGGCAAAAGCAAAGTTGAAACTGCGGTTTGTGAAGTCATATTTTTTATTTAGAGTTTTAGGGCTGCCCTAAGTTTTGACGACCTTGAACGAGGGTTTTCTCGGATTTCCTCAATTGAAGGAAAAATTGGTTTTTTGGTTAAAATTTCTAAATAATTTTCTTTTGCTTTCTCTCTAAAAAAGTTTTTCACAATTCTATCTTCTAAAGAGTGGAAGGAAATCACCACTATCCTCCCCCCTTTTTCTAAAACTTCTTGAGCTTGGGGAAGAACTTTTTTAAGATTTTCCAACTCATTGTTCAGGGCAATCCTCAAAGCTTGAAATGTTTTTGTGGCAAAATGGACTCTTTTCCGCTGATACCAAAAGGGAGTTGCTTTCTTGATAATTTCTACCAATTGAAAAGTTGTTTTTATTGGATTTTTTTCTCTTGTTTTAATGATTTCCCTGCTAATTCCTCTTGAAAACATCTCTTCTCCGTACTCTCTCAAAATCTTTTCAATTTCCTCCTCTCTCCACCTGTTAACAATATCTTCGGCCCTCAAAGAACTTTCAATGCTGTATCTCATATCTAACGGCTCGTCTCTCTGGAAAGAAAATCCCCTGCCCGATTCTTCTAAGTGCCAGCTTGACATTCCCAGGTCAAATAAAATTCCCTTAATCCCCCTGAAGTTAAAGTTTTCAATAATTTGTTTCAGGTTCAAATAAGAATCACTGACTAAAATCAACCGGTCAATTCTTGCCTTCTCTAATTTTTGATAAAGCTCTTGGTCAAGTTCAATTCCCAGAACTTTTCCCCTGGGGCTATTTTCTTCTAAAATTGCCAGAGTATGGCCGGCTCTGCCAATTGTTGCATCAACAAAATTCTCATTTGGTTGAGGGGAAAGATATTTTATGACTTCTTTTTGAAGAACTGAAATATGAATCATATTTAAATTTAAACAACTGACTTTTTTTTAAACACCTAATTCCTTCAAACGTTCGGCAATATCCCCTGCTTCTTTTTCCATTTTTTGCTTGTAAATTTTCCATTTTCCTCCATCCCAAATTTCAACACGGTTATAAAGCCCGGCAATTACCACTTTCTTTTGCAAGGAGGCGTATTTTTTTAAATAATCGGGAACTAAAATTCTTCCCAATCTGTCTAATCTAACCTCCATTGCTCCAGCCAGCATAATTCTGGCAAACCCCCTGGCATCAGCTTGAGCTAAAGGCAATTGGGATAATTTTTTAGCTAACTTCTCCCACTCCCTGGCTGGGTATAAAAATAGACAGTTGTCCAGTCCGCGAGTAATA
Source organism: uncultured Candidatus Saccharibacteria bacterium (assembly GCA_964472105.1). Lineage (GTDB taxonomy): Bacteria > Patescibacteriota > Minisyncoccia > Minisyncoccales > CG1-02-41-26 > CAYYIZ01. The sequence continues at coordinate 1,909 of CAYYIZ010000025.1, forward strand.
ATCGCTTTCTTACCCAAGGTCTGCCTGAACTTAGCAGGAACAGCCAATCGCTTTTTATCATCAATTGTGTAAGTGTATTCTCCTATGAACATAATTTTAAGTTATCCCCAGAGTTCCTTAGTTATCCCCACATTTATCCACAACCTTCCATCTGCCTCCATTTTCCCTCCATTTCCCTCCAGAGTCAATCACTTAATAACCACTTTCTAAGCCCTTGTTTTTATTGAAAAATCAAGGAAAACTCCGTTTCTCTCTTTATTTTTTCCACAGTTTTTCCACAAAACAAAAACCACCTTTTAAAAAGGTGGTTTCTTCATATAAAGAGATGATTAAAGGGCGCGAGCGCCTCCAATCTACCTTTGCCCTTTAAGTTTGGCAATTTGTCTTCTCAATGTCTTTTTTGCCCTATATTCTCCTATCTCTCCTTTTCTTTTTTCTGTCCATTTATCCAAACCAATAAATTTTGATTTAAAAACCCAAACCATTGCCAAAGCTATTCCAAGAGGAAATAAAATTGAGTCCAATACTCCATTGGTTACTCCTGTAATAATTCCCGCCACCGCTTTTCTTTTAACCAAAACCCTGCAGGTATCAGAATCAGAAATTCCTCCTTTATAAGCCCTGGCAGCGTTAATCAAGTCGGTTGTTCCATAAGTAAAATTGTCTTTAGCAGCTACTTTTGCTTCAAAAGTAATTGTTTTTGATGCTCCCGGAGACAAACTCCCTATATCAATGGCTCCGGTAGTTATATTTTTGGTCTTGGAAACATTGTCTACCTTTAAGTTGCCCTGATAGATTATATTTGACGGTAAGGTATCTTCTACCATTACATTTTGAATTAAG
>CAYYIZ010000025.1:2761-6757 GCA_964472105.1 uncultured Candidatus Saccharibacteria bacterium
ACTACCAGTTGATTTAACTACCAGCTGAAAAAGTAATTCATCAGATGGGTCGGCACTTCGATAAAGTTTGTACCATTTGGTATCTCCTCTTGAAAGATTTTTTACTGATTTTTCAATACTCAATCCTGCCTGGCCAATACTATTCACCGCTAAACTCCACTGGCAATTATTGTTGGAGGAATCCCCATCAAGACCGATTATAATATCCGAGGAAGGAGTTCCCTGCCAAGTTTTAATCCAGGAGCTATTCTCTTGAGAGTAGATTTGGCTGCAAGAGGAGCCGTAAATAAACAAATCATTTATATTACAATTAGCTCCTGACCAGCTAAGTTCAACTTCAATTTCTTTGCCGGAAGATTGTCTGACTTCATAATATTTCCAATCACTGTCATTTAAGCAGCCTGATTTCGTATCCCCAAGGTAAAGATAACCATCGGAATTAGAGCAGCTTGAATTGCTCTTTGAGCAAGCCGACGACTCTTGGGCGATAACCGAAACTAATGCGCTGTCAGAATCACTAAGCCCTTTATCGTCGGTAACGGTTAAAGTGCAGGTGTAGGTTCTATCGTAACTAACCTGGGGGGCATTGAAGGTTGGTCTTGCAGTATATCTATCAGAGAGAGAACCTCCGGTACAGGACCAACTGTAATCAATTGGATCACCATCAGGGTCAGAGCCCGAACCATCTAATCTTACCGATTCTTCCTCATAAACCTCTTTGTCAGGACCTGCATTGGCTACGGGAGGCTGATTGTTTTGAGAGATAACATTAACAGTTACACTATCTGATGCTGAACCACCAGAATTAGTACAGGTTATAGTATATATTTTTGAAGAAATAAGATTACCAGTTGATTGAGAACCTGCGGTTGCTTTGGAACCCGACCAATCTCCAGAAGCAGAACAATAATTGGCATTGGTAGAAGTCCAGGTTAAGGTAGCTGAGTTATTGTAGGAAATCTCGATTGGTCCATCTGAACCATTGGCTTTGATGTCAACCGTAGGACCGCAAGCGGTGGTAAAGGTCCTATGCTCTCCGTAAGAGGTGCCGGCACTGTTTCTGGCTACTGCCCTATAATGATAAGTGATACAAGGACTTAAGCTTGGGACGGTAATACAATATGCACCCTCTTGACTTAAAGTTTTTTCATAAGTCTTTTGGCCATAGCTTGAGGTTTGTCCATATTCAAACCAACCGGAAGCAGTGGCATCTCCTCCCATATCAGTCAATTCTCCGACAAAAGTAACAGTGGTCCCAGTTACGGTAGTCAGAGCAGGACAACTCTCAGCCGAAGCAAAGCCAGCAAAAATTAAGCTTCCTATTAATAAAGCGCCGAAAATAATATGTTTTTTGTTCATTGTCTTTTTTTTCATGTTTTTTGCTCTATTTATTAGAGTAATTATAGTGTTACCACCGCTGGCTTGGTTATCACCGTAGGTGGCTTTGGCTTAACAATCACTTGAACTGAATCGTCCGAACTTTGGCCCCCATTAGTGTCTGTGCAAGTGAGAGTGAAGGTATATGTCTTGACAGAGTTTAATTGAATTGTTTGAGAACCTGAGGTTGATTTTGAGCCTGACCAATCTCCAGAAGCTAGACAAGAAGCTGCGTTTTGTGATGTCCAAGAAAGAGTAACATAATCTTTATAATAAAGAGTAACCGGACCATCTGAGTTGTTAGCTTTGATATCTACACTTACTGGTAGACATTTTGTAGTAAAACTCTGATCATTCCCATAAGAAGTATCAGCACTATTTCTGGCAACCGCCCTATAATGATAGAGGGTGCAGGGATGTAAATTATAAACGTCAGCGCAGAAAATCCCAACTCCAGATTTAGAAGAATGCGAAGATTCGTAACCGTAACTAGTGGCCATTCCATATTGGAACCAGACTTCTAAATTTGGGTCGCCTCCGTCATCAGTTATCTCTCCAACTAAAATAGCTTGCGTCTCTCCCGCTTGACTGTTTTGTGGACAGGTTTGAGATAAGGCAAAATCCATCACTATCAAACCTGCTGCCAAAGAGATAATAAGGAAAAATATATATTTTATTATTGTCTTTTTTGTAAACATACTATTTAATGTTTATTTGCTTAGTTTTCTCAACCTTTACTAGAATGTTACCACCGCTGGCTTGGTTATCACCGTAGGTGGCTTTGGCTTAACAATCACTTGAACTGAATCGTCCGAACTTTGGCCCCCATTAGTGTCTGTGCAAGTGAGAGTGAAGGTATATGTCTTGACAGAGTTTAATTGAATTGTTTGAGAACCTGAGGTTGATTTTGAGCCTGACCAATCTCCAGAAGCTAGACAAGAAGCTGCGTTTTGTGATGTCCAAGAAAGAGTAACATAATCTTTATAATAAAGAGTAACCGGACCATCTGAGTTGTTAGCTTTGATATCAACGGTTAGGGGAGGATAATTTTTAACCAAAACATTCATTGAATCTGAATCACTGGCACCGTAAGTATCAGTAACGGTTAAGGTACAAGTGTACGTTCTGTCATAACTGACCTGAGGAGCAGTAAAATTGGGTTGAGCAATATATCTGTTAGAAAGATGACCCCCGCTACAGGACCAATAATAAGTTAATGGGTCCCCGTCCGGGTCAGTTCCCGAACCTGATAAGACTACCTCTTCTTCTTCATAAACCTCTTTGTCGGGACCTGCGTTGGCTATAGGAGAATGATTGCTAACAGTTAAGGTAAAAGTGACATTCTTGAGGTGAACACTTTGAGCTCCAACGTCGGCAGAATTCCAGGCATGTTCAAGCCGAACCTGATGGCTTCCAGCCGTGATATCATGTTCTCCTAAATATTCATTTTCGTAATCGGGTCCGGTTAAAGTTATGTTAGGGTCAGAAGTTTGACCAATGTATCTTCCGTCAACTAATACCTTAAACTCTTCGTAGAGTTGACCTTGACCGCTGTTGGCGCTGTAATAAGCCCTAACTTCATATCGTCCATAATGAGACAGATTGATGGAACGTTCTATGTAATTCAGTCTGGTAGGTATTCCTTCGGTAGGAGTCCCCCAAGACACAAGATAATAACCTTCAAAATCTACCATATAACTTTGAGCAAAGGTAAAGTTCCAAGGTAAAGCTACCCCGCCAATAAGTAAGGACAATATGGAAACGAGTGTTATTAATTTGATTTTGCTTGTTTTAAACATTTTTTTTAATAGCTACATCTTACCTTATTTTATATATTTTGTCAATAGTTTTGCTATTGTTAAATAATTTTTGCCAAAACGGCAAATCGCTGAAAATCTTTTCCGGGAGGCCAACAGGTTAAAAGCACCAACCGGGCAGTTTCTTCATTATCTCCTGAGAGAAAGTCCTGCTCATCTTTTGGATAAAAAATATGTCTATCATAAACCTGGTAGGTATATTTAAGATGATTGAAATAGATAACAATTTTATCTCCTTTTTCTAATTCATTCAAGCGGCTAAAAATATCATCATAATTTATTTTTGGCCAATTTACCGGAGCGCTGTGTCCCAAGATTATTGTTGTCCCTATCTCTCCCGGTAAAACAGAGTCGGGATAGAGTAAGACTCCATTTTTTAAAACCTCTTCAAAATCTTCGTCATTGCTGTTCTTAATGCCGTTTTCAACAGAAATAATTGGGGCCTGAATGCCAATCTTTGGAACTTCAATGGTATTTTCTTCAGTGGTATTTTCTTCGTCAGCATTTTCTTTATCTATTACTCTATCTCTCTCAAATAAATCGGAAACTCGAGCAGAGATAATTCGGTAATTAAAAACAGGGGAAATGTTACTCCAGTTTATAATCAAAAAACTGATAAAAAATATAAGGATAAACGGCTTGTAAAGTTTTTTAATATTTTCTTTCATAAGTTTTTTAGTAAATTCCCAAGCTATGCGGGATAATCCGAATTATAAGCTCTTTGTTTATTAAAATAAACAGGCCTAATAGAGCACCTGAGAAAGCTGCTTTAATAATTAAATCTTTGTGCTGAATGTCAAAT
>CAYYIZ010000026.1:0-6665 GCA_964472105.1 uncultured Candidatus Saccharibacteria bacterium
CGGAATTTCTCCGGCTGTCTTGATATGGGGTCCCTTACACAAGTCGATAAAATCTCCACACTGATACGTAGAAATTGGCATAGAACTGTTCTCTGCCAATTCTTCAATTAGTTCAAGTTTGTAGGGCTGTGCTTTGAATAGTTTCTTTGCTTCAGTTTTTGAGATTATTTTTTTCTCAAATTTAATATTCTGTTTAATTGAATCTTTCATTTTCTTTTCAATCTTCGGAAGGTCTTCTTTGGAGATAGGGGAAGGCAAATCAAAATCATAATAAAAACCGCCCTCAATGGCAGGCCCTACGCCAAACTTGACTTTGGGATATAATTCCTGAACCGCCAGAGCCATTATATGAGATAAAGAGTGTCTAGTAGTATTTATTTGCATAAATTCTTAATTTTTAAACACGTTTAGAAATTAGAAATTACTTCTCTATGATTTCTTCAATGTCTTCGCAGATTATTTTTGGAGATTCTTTCCAGTTATCTACCCGTCCTGAAACGAAAACGATTTTATTCTCTTGAAAGCAAGAGGGGTTTCTTTCCATGGCTCTTGGGAAAACAACCACCTCAACTTTATCGGTTAAATCTTCAAGCTTCATAAAAATCATTGGCTGGCCTTTCTTGGTTAAGATTTTTTTGATGGAAGAAATTATCCCGCCAACCCTTATGGTGTTTTGGTCAAAAATTCTCTCCTTTAATTCTTTGAGGGGCAGGGTTCTTCTTTCTAAAATCTTTTTAAACCTTTCTAACGGATGAGAGGAAATATACAATCCTAAAAGTTCTTTTTCCCACAACAATTTTTGCTGCATATCAGCTGCTTTGACACTTTTTAATTTCAAAGAAACCGGGGCACTGCCTTTGCCGTCAAATAAGCTTTTTTGACCATTGGCCTTTTGGTTTTTGAGCTCTCGGTTAAAGTTTAAAATCTCTTCTATATTGTGAAACAACTGGTTTCTTCTTTCAAACTTATCAAAAACCCCTGTCTTAATTAAACTTTCTAAAGATTTTTTATTCAGGTCTTTTGATTCAATCCTTGAAATGAAATCGCTGAATGATTTAAAAGGTCCCTTTTCTTTTCTTTCGTGAATTATTGCCTCAACAACATTTGAACCGACATTTTTAATAGCCAAAAGCCCAAACCTTATCTTATTTTTATTGGGAACAACCGAAAAGTTTCTAAAACTTTCGTTAACATCGGGAGGCAGAACTTCTATGTCCATATTCTTGCATTCTTCTATTAAAAAAGCAATTCTTTCAATGTCTGTTTTCTCCGAAGTCAAAAGAGCCGACATAAATTCAACCGGGAAGTGAGCTTTAAGGTAAGCGGTGTGGTAGGCAATCATTCCGTAAGCCACGCTGTGGCTTTTATTGAAGCCGTAGCGGGCAAAAGGCAAAACCCAATCCCAAATTCTTTGAGCAACTTCCTTTTCTATTCCGTTTTTTGTCATACCGGTAATGAATTTTTCCCCTTGGGCAATAAGTAAACTCTTTATTTTCTTGCCGACCGCCTTTCTCAGAACATCGGCTTCAGATAAGGTAAATCCTGCCAGTTCTCTGGCAATTTGCATAAGCTGTTCCTGGAATATGCAGATTCCCTGAGTTTTTTCCAAGATTGGTTTTAATTTTGGATGCAAATACTCAACTCTTTTTTTCTTGTGAGCTCTGGCAATATATTCGGGGATAAACTGCATCGGGCCTGGCCGGTAAAGGGCAACCATTGCCACGATATCTTCAAATGCCGTGGGTTTTAGTTCTTTTAGATATCTTTTAAAACCTTCTGACTCCATTTGGAACACTCCAGTTGTCTCACCGGCCTGCAAAAGTTTGTAGGTTTTTTTGTCGTCAAAGGGAATGTTCTCCATGTCTATGTTTTTGTTCTGAACCTTATAAATCCTGACCAGAGTATCTTCTATAATAGTTAAGTTTTTCAGGCCCAAAAGGTCCATCTTCAAAAGCCCCAAATCTTCAATTGAATGCATCTCATATTGGCTGACAATGGTCTGGTCGTTTTGGGTTGAGTACTGCAAAGGAACAATCTTGTCCAAAGGTTCGGCCGAAATGACCACCCCGCAGGCATGAGTTGAAGCGTGGCGAGCCACTCCCTCAAGTTTCTTTGAAAAGTCAATTAACTTGCGGGCTTCTTGGTCTGTGTCGTAAAGTTGGCGAAACTCCGAAACCCTATCCAAGCAATTCTGCAAGGTGAAGCCAAAGGGAATCATTTTGGCGATTTTGTCGCAGTAGCCGTAGCTTAACTCCATTGCCCTGCCAACATCGCGGATTACCGCGCGGGCGGCCATAGTGCCAAAGGTAATAATTTGGCTGACTTTATCCCTGCCGTATTTTTCAGCCACGTAATTTATTACCTCGTCTCTTCTTCTATCGGCAAAATCAAGGTCAATGTCGGGGAGGCCGGCCGCTCTTTCTAAATTTAAAAAGCGTTCAAACAAAAGCCCGTGCTCTAAAGGATTGACTTCGGTGATATCTAAAAGATAGGCAACCAGCGACCCCCCAACACTTCCACGGCCAGGTCCCACCACAATGCGATTTTCCTTTGCCCAATTGACAAAATCCTGAACAATTAAAAAATAGGAGGCAAAGCCGGTTTGACGGATAACTGAAAGCTCGTCTGCTAATCTCTCTTGAGTTATTTTTTTATCTTCAATATGGGTTTTGTGTTTTTCTAATCCTTTTTGGCAAAGTTCTTTCAGGTATTCATCAGGGCTCTTGCCATTCGGTGTTTCAAAGTGGGGGAGCTTTGTTTCTCCTAATTTAAAGTTGAAATTGCAAAGAGCAACGATTTTTTGAGTATTCTCTATTGCTTCGGGAACTTCCTTGAAAAATTCCTGCATTTTTTGAGGAGAATGCATTGAAAAATCATCGGATTTCATTGTTAATCTCTCCGGGTCTTTTGGGTCCGAACCGGTGCTTATCATCATCAAGATATCTTGGGCTTCGGCGTCTTCTGATTTTAAGTAGTGGACGTCGTTGGTAGCAACCAAAGGGATAGCCAATCTTTTTGAAAAATCAATCAACACTTTGTTTGCTTTCTTTTGGTCTTCTGAATTTGGGTGATGCTGGATTTCAAGGTAAAAACTATCTTTGCCAAAAATTTCTTGATATTTCAAAGCTTGCTTTTCGGCTTCCTCAATTTTTTTGGCCAAAATTAAACGAGGAATTTTGCCCTGCAAACAGCTGGATAAAGCAATCAAGCCGGAGCTGTGTTCGCTTAAAAGCGCCTCGTCAATTCTTGGTTTGTAATAAAATCCCTTTAGGTGGGCTTCTGTTACAAGTTTAACTAAGTTTCGATAGCCCTCCTCATTTTTTACCAAAAGAGTTAGATGGTATCTTTTGTCGTCAATGTTTGGTCGTTTCTGTTCCATTCTATCCAAGGCAAGATAAACCTCAGAACCGATTATTGGCTTTATTCCTTTCTTTTTCGCTTTTTTGTAAAACTCAACAGCGCCGTACAAGACGCCGTGGTCGGTTAAAGCAACCGAATTCATTCCCAGCTTCTTTACATAATCTAAAAGCTCGTCAATTTTTGGCAAACCATCTAAAAGCGAATAGTGGCTATGAACGTGTAGATGAGTGAACTTTACCATATCTCACTTTATTACTTCTTTATAGTTTGTCCCTTCTAAGTTTAATTCACCTCCAATAGTGGCTTTCTTTAAAATTAAGATTTCTTCAATCTCTGTTGAGCTCAAATTAACATTTCCTCCAATATACGATCCTACCATATCCAACGATCCCTCAAGAAACGAATTTTCAATATTAAAGTTTCCAGAAACCGTTGCCTCCCTCAGATAAACGTCTCCCTTAACAATCAATCCAGAGTGATAAGCATCATTGACTTTGATATTTTGCAGGTTAACGTCTTTCCTGATTCCGGTTTTGGCTAAGCTCAAAAAACCAGAAACAGTTAACCCCCTAAAGTTTAAAGAATGCTCAATTTTTGTTCCAACTAAATTAACCACCCCATTCACATTTGCTCCCTCTAAGTTTAGATCACCCTCAAGCACTCCCGAACCAAAATACAAAGAACCTCTGATTATCGCCTGGCTTAAGTTTAGCCCTCCCTTTATAGTGCTTCCTTCCAAAGTTACCGAGCCCAAAATTACTACCCCCCTAAGGTCTAAACTTTGTTCAATTATTCTCTCTTGAAGAAAAAGAAAAGAAAGAACTTTCCCTCCCAAATTGATCGGCCGTTCCTCAGAAACCGCCTTCCTTATTTCTTTCTCTATGTCAGCCTGGTCTAAAATGTTTTTATCTGGCATTATTTAGGGTAGAATAAATTAGTATATTATACCTTTTTTATAAAATGTTTTGCAAGCACAAAAAAAGAACTATTGTGGGAATAGACGAGGCTGGCCGAGGACCGTTGGCAGGACCGGTCACTGCTTGCGCAGTGGCTATTAATTGCCTGAAAGTTGAAGATATTTTGAGAGGCGTTAAAGATTCAAAAAAGCTTTCTCCCCTAAAAAGAGAAGAAATTTTTAAATATTTAAAAAACCATCCTGGGATAGAGTGGGGAATAGGCAGGGTTTCGGAAAAAATGATTGATAAAATAAATATTTTGCAAGCGACAAAATTAGCAATGAGAAGAGCCGTTAAAAACTTGGAAAGGAAAATTAAAAGAAAGGCAGACAGCTTGCTTATTGACGGGAATTTCGGGATTGACCTGCCGGTTTCCCAAAAGTCAATTATAAAAGGAGACGAAAAGGTTTTCTTGATAAAATTATCTTCCATAATAGCCAAAGTAACCAGAGACAGATTAATGTTAAGATATCATAAAAAGTATCCCCGTTATCAATTTGATAAACACAAAGGTTACGGAACAAAGCTGCACTTTAAGATGTTGAGCAAGTACGGTCCTTGTAAAATACATCGCAAAACTTTTGCTCCGCTAAGAAAAGCATTGTAAAATTCAATCTTCTGTGTTAATCTATTCAATATATATGGCAGTACCCAAACAGAAACACACTAAATCACGGAGGAACAGAAGAAGGATGCACATTTTTTTGCAAGCTCCCTCTTTGGCTTCCTGCCCTCGTTGCGGAAAGCCAATCCGTCCCCACACGGTTTGTTTAAACTGCGGTTATTACAAGGGGGTGGAGGTGATTAATGTTTTGGAAAAATTGGAAAAGAAAGAAAGAAAAATAAGGGAAAAGGAAATAAAAGAGAAAGAAAAAACTGAAACAGGAAAGGAAAAACCCTTAACGTTAGAAGAATTATCAAAGAAGAAATTTTAAACATATGGCTTCCAGGCACTTAGCGCGCTCAATCGTTTTACAATCTTTATTTGAATGGGACTTTTACAAAAAGCAGTTTGATTTGGCTAAAATTGTAGAAAGAAATATTGAAAACTTCGGAGGGAATTTTGATGAGGTAAAATTTACCAAATCATTAGCTGAAGGGGTGGTCAGCCATCTTGAAAAGATTGACAAGCTGGTTCAAAGTTCGGCGCCGGAACGGCCGATTGCTCAGTTGGGTATTGTTGACAGAAATGTTTTGCGGATTGGGCTTTTTGAACTTTTGTACGAAAATAAAAAAGAAGTACCTCCGAAAGTTGCCATTAACGAAGCAATTGAATTGGCTAAAAGTTTTGGCGGAGAAAGTTCAGGGAGGTTTGTCAACGGAGTATTGGGCACAATCTTTAAAGAAATGGAAAAAAGTTAAAATGAAGGATTTTTCTAAATTTGAAAAAGAATTAAATATTGAATTCAAAAATAAAGATTTATTACAGCAGGCCTTTTGCCATCGCTCTTACCTGAACGAGAATTCAAAATTTCCCTTAGACCATAACGAACGTTTAGAGTTTTTGGGCGATGCCGTTTTAGAATTGATTGTCACTGAGCATCTTTACGGAAACTATAAAAACCCGGAGGGCGAGTTAACCAATTGGCGGGCCGCCTTGGTTAATACTCAAAATTTATCAAAAACTGCCAAAAAGCTTAACTTTGAAGAATATCTCTTGCTCTCGCGGGGAGAAAGCAAAGACACCGGCAAAGCTCGCCAATATATTTTAGCCAACACTCTTGAGGCATTTTTGGGAGCTTTCTATCTTGATCAGGGAATTAAAAAAGTTAAACAGTTTTTAGAAAAGCATTTAATTATTGACCTGCCAAAAATTTTAGAGCAGGGCCTTCACTGGGATGATAAATCAAGATTTCAAGAAGAGGCCCAAGAAAGGGCGAAAATTACCCCAATCTATAAAGTCCTGAAAGAATGGGGTCCAGACCATGCCAAACATTTTATCCTTGGCGTATTCCTGGGAGATAAATTAGTTGCTGAGGGAGAGGGCTCTTCAAAGCAAGAAGCCGAAGAACAAGCCGCCCAAAAAGCATTAAAAGCTAAAAACTGGTAAAAATATGTTAGTTATTCGTTTTTTAAGAGCAGGCAAAAAAAATCAGCCATTTTTTAGGATTGTCGTTACCGACAAAGAGAATCCCCCCAGAGGGGGCAGGTTTTTGGAAGTGCTTGGATTTTTTAATCCTTTAACCAAAGAGAAAAAATTAAAGGCAGAGCGAATTAAGTACTGGTTGTCGGTTGGCGCTCAACCCTCCAGCACCGTCCATAATTTATTGGTGAAAGAAAAAATCATTGAAGGTAAAAAAATAGACGTCCACAAAAAACCAAAGAAAAAGCCAGAGACAGAGAAGAAAC
>CAYYIZ010000027.1:0-6630 GCA_964472105.1 uncultured Candidatus Saccharibacteria bacterium
ATCCCCTTGGGGAAAATTTTGAAATAGAAAAAAAGAAAAGGTCGAACATTAATTAACCAAAAAGAAAAAATGAAGCATAAAAAACAAATTCTTAGCGTTACAGCCAGTGTTCTGCTTTCAGTTTTTCTGGTAGCGACAGCTGTTTACGGAGTAACCACCGTTGGTGACAATGTTACAGTTGGCGGCACTTTAACGGTTACTGGAGCGATTACCCACTCAGCCACCACTACGTTCAATGGGGCTGTAACCACCACTCAAGCAGTTACCTTTGGGGGCAATGTTACCTTAGGTGATGCCGCTGGCGACACGATTACTGTTACGGGTGTTCCAACCTTTGCTGTCACCTCAACTTTCACTGGCGCTGTTACCGGCACGGTAGCTATTTTTACCGGCGATGTTTGGTTAGGAAGTGCCGCAGGCGACACTGTTATAGTAGGTGGTGATATCGCAGCTGGTCAACTCTCAATAGGTCTTACTGCCACCAGTTCAGCCGCTATGGACGGCGATGATGTTTATATTACAGGCGAATTGGAAGTTGATGCCACAAGCTCTTTCGACGGAAAAGTTGCTATTGGCGCTGGAGGAACGAAAATTTCTAAACATCTTTCAGTAAGTACTTCCACTAATCTGGGAGTAGTTGCCACTTCCTGTGAATCAACTAGTACTTATGTTGCGGGAGCAGCTTCTGGAGATACTGTTGTCGCCAGTCCCACACCTGCCACCAACGGAGTTGAAGATTATAATCTTTCCTGGAATGCTTATGCTTCCTCAACCGCTGATTTTGTGGAAATTCAGGTTTGCCCCAGTTTTATCTGGGACCCTGGTATAGCGACCTCTACTGGTAATGTAGCCAAACAAACCTGGCGCATTGATGTCTGGAAACACTAAAATAGGCAGCTAATTTAACCCCAAAGAATTATGGCTAAATATTTTTTAGCAACAATAGTATTTTTTCTGGCAGGAATGTTATTGATGCCTCCGACCGCTTCAGCTGCTTTTAACGAACTTACCTTTGATGCCAATTTCTATGTTTATCTCTGGGGAATTCCTTTGACCTTGACGGTTAGCGCTGGGGGCGCGGTTGAAAGTATGACCGTTAACTCTGGTAATGTTGTTTTTGAAATGGACTTGGGCTCCAGCGTTACTATTATCTCTAACGACAGAAGGACCCTGACCAATACCCTGGGAGCAGGCACTGTTTGTGCTGAAACCTATTCCCAAGTTACTTTAACCGCTACCGCCGACAACCAAACCGTCACCGTAACTCCGACCGATACCTGCGGAGGCGGCGGCGGAGGCGGCGGAGGCGGAGCGGCGCCACCAACTGACACCACTTCACCCTCAATCAGCGACATCACAGCCTTAGTTAATTCAACCAGCACGACCATTTCTTGGACAACTTCAGAGCCATCTTTGTCTTGGGTAGTTTGTGGCACAAGCACCAGTTATGGCCTTGAAGAAAAGGATTCTTCTTACAAAACCTCTCATTCTCTGACTCTGGCAAATCTTTCTTCCTCAACCGTTTACCACTACCAAGTCAAGTCGCAAGACAGCACCGGCAATGTAGGTTCTTATACCGACAAAACCTTTACCACCTTAGCCCAAAAAGAATTAGTTGTCGGAGAGGCTGCGGTTAGTACTTCAACGGGAGGTACGGCTAAGGCCACCACCGACCAAGGAACCACCGCCAGTTTAGAAATGCCGGCCAGCGCCGTTACTGCCGAATCCCAACTCACCATCACCCCGACCCAAACCACCGCTGAATCAGTAGTCACCGAAGTGGCGGCAGTTCCTTCCGAGCAGAGCATTGTTGGCAGTTATGTTTATTCTTTCACCGTTGAGTCAGCAGGGGAAACCGTCAGCATCTTTGAGCAAGAGGTAACCGTCACTCTAACCTACACCGACGCTCAAGTGAGCGGCTTAAATGAGGCCTCTTTGACCATTTATTACTATGACGAATCGCTTTCTCAGTGGCTTGCTTTAACCAGTACGGTTGATGCAGAAAACAACACTGTTTCAGCTACCACTGCTCACTTTACCATCTTCGCTTTAATGGGCGAGGAGGAGGAAGAAGAAGAGGTTATTACAAAACCAATTTCTGAAATGACCATTGCCGAATTAAAAGCTGAAATTGCCAGAATCGCCGCTTTGATCGCCCAACTTCAAGTTCAGTTAGTTGAGGTTTTCGGCGGGGGAGCAATTGAAGGAATTCCAGCTGGTTTCAGCTTTGAGAAGAACCTCCAATTCGGAATGGTTGACAATGATATTAAATATCTGCAGATTGTCTTGAACTCTGCCGCTGACACCAGCTTAGCTGATGAAGGAGTAGGCTCTCCAGGGCATGAGACCAATTATTTCGGTTCTTTAACTAAAGTTGCTGTCATCAAATTCCAAGAAAAGTATACTCAAGATACCTTAACCCCCTGGGGATTAACCCAAGGCACTGGGTTTGCAGGAGCAACCACCAGAGAAAAACTGAACGAATTATTGAGTGAATCATATTGCTTGATAAAGTCCCTCACGCTTTCCTTGCAAGCGGCGCGAGGGAAATGAACTTGAAGGACGCCCCGGATTTTCCGGGGCGTCCTTCGTTTTTAAAGTTTTGCTTTTGAAAATTCTGTGTTAAAATAAAAAATTAAAGCAGATAACTATGCTCAGAAATTTCGTTTATAAGGTAATGTTTGCGGCGGGGCTCTTGATTTTTGCCTTCCCGATTTTTGCTTCAGCTTCAATTGAAGGCCAAATTAAGACTTTTTTTGTTGACCCCTCTTACGATTTTCAAGGCAGAGAACAAGTTTCAGCAACTTTGGAAAAGATTTCTCAACAGGGTTATTTCTATTTGGAAGAAGAATGGCTCAGTGCTTTAGCTGAAGATGAAAAAGAAATAATAACCCAGAACTTAAACAATCTTGCTCAAGAATTTGACCAAAATATCTATCCAAAATTAACCTTGACTTACGGTTCTGAATGGAAACCGGGAATTGACAACGATAAGCGCATTACCGTTCTATTTCATCAGACGAAAGAAGAGGTGGGCGGTTATTTTAACAATGGCGATGAATACCCAAAACTTCAAAATGAAATCTCAAACGAAAGAGAAATGATTTATCTTTCCTCGGATTCTCTGGAAACACCAATCAGCAAAAGCTATTTGGCTCACGAATTCACCCATTTGATTACCTTTAACCAAAAGGAACGATTGAGAGGAGTTTTTGAGGAAATTTGGCTCAACGAAGCCAGAGCTGATTTCGCGCCGACTTTGCTTGGCTACGACGATGAATATCAAGGGAGTAATCTTCAGCAAAGAGTCAGAGAATTTATTGCTGCCCCATCCGATTCTTTAACCGAATGGCGAAACCAAAGAAATGATTATGGGGTAATGAACATTTTCACTCAATACCTGATTGACCATTATGGCGTTAAACTTTTAACCGACTCCCTGCAATCCTCCAAGGTTGGTATTCCTTCTTTGAATTACGCCTTGAAAGAAAATAATATTGAGAAAGAGTTTTGGCAGATTTTTACCGACTGGTCAATAGCCATTTTCCTAAATGACTGCGATATTGGCGAAAAATATTGCTATAAGAGCGAGAATCTAAAAAATCTCAGAGTGACCCCTTCTTTAATTTTCCTGCCCTCAACTCAGAAAACCAGCGTTTCTTTAAATTATTCAATTAAGCAGTGGTCTGGCAATTGGTTTCGAATTATGGGAGGAGAAGGGGATTTAAAGATTGAGTTTAACGGTCAGGAAGGCGTTCAGTTCAAAGTTCCTTATATTCTCTGCCAGGAAGAAAACTGCCGGGTTGCTTTTTGGGTTCTGGACGAGAAGCAGGACGGAGAGATTTTCTTTCAGAATTTCGGGAAAGATTATACCTCTTTAACTTTAATCCCTTCAATTCAATCAAAAATTTCCGGTTTTGACGGCCGAGAACCGTTTTATAACCTTAACATTTCAACTTCAATTGAAATAAAATCGGAAAAAGAAAAACTAATTGAACAGCTCAAAGCTCAAATTGCGCAATTGCAAGTCCAAATCTTAGTTCTCCAAGCGGAAATCGCCGCCATTTTAAGAGAAAAAGTTTCCTGCTCTTACCTTGAGTTAAACCTTTATTACGGCTTAAAATCTTCAGAGGTTGGCTGTCTGCAGGAATTTTTACTCTCGCAAGGAAAGGAAATTTATCCCCAGGGTTTAATTAGCGGCTTTTTTGGCCCCTTAACCCAGGCAGCGGTGAGCCGCTTTCAAGAAAAATATGCCTCCGAGATTTTAACTCCTCTGGGGCTGAATCAGGGAACGGGATTTGTCGGCCTTTCCACTCGCAGCAAGATTAACCAAATTCTCGGGAGATAGGAAAAAAACTTGATTTTTAAAGATTAATTTTATAGCATTTCTCTATGAACCAAAAAAAGCTTAAAGCGGTAATACTTGCCGGGGGCAGGGCAACCCGGCTTTATCCAATAACTTACGAAGTTCCCAAACCCCTGTTGCCGGTACGAAGAAAGCCAATTATAAATTATTTGGTTGACCTTTTTTTAAAAGAAAGCATCGGGGATATTTTCGTTTTAATCTCAAAAGATTTTAGAGAAGATTTTGATTGGTGGAAAAAAAGATATTATCCAAAAAACAACATTCAGTTAGTTGAAGAAGCTGAGCCCCTGGGAACTTTTGGAGGATTGTGGCATTTGAAAGAGAAGCTTTCTTCGGGTTCTTTCTTTTTGACTAACGGCGATGAATTGAAAAAGATTAGCCTGAAAGAGATGGCAGATTTTCATCAGGAAAAGGGAGCTCCCGCCACCATAGCTTTAGTGAAGGTTCCTAATCCTCAAGATTATGGAGTGGTTTTATGCAAAAGGGGTATGGTAAGTGAATTTTTAGAAAAACCAAAGAATCCTCCCACCAAATACATTAATTCCGGTTTATATTTATTAAACGGAGAAATTTTTAAATATCACCCGGGACTCAAGTTCTCAATGATTGAAAAAGACCTTTTCCCAAGGTTGGCCAGAGAAGGGAAGCTGGCTGGATTTAAATTCCAGGGGAATTGGGCAGACTGCGGAACTTGGGAGCGTTACTCAAAAGCTCTAAAAGAATGGAAGTGAACAACAAATACCGGTGGTATCTATTGACACCTATTGACACTTCCTTTTGAATCCCCTATTATTAAGATAATGGAGCAGGAAATCAAGACAGATGAAATTTATACTACCGAGGAAGCTCGCGATTTTTTGCGCGTGAGCGAAAGCACGATTAAACGTTTTTTAAAAAGGGGGATAATCCGGGCAAACAAAGTCGGGGGCAGGTATAGGATTTGGGGTAGAGAGCTTTTAAGATTGGTTTCTCCGGAAGTTGAACAAAAGACGGTAAGAGTTTACCGCAGGATAAAACAGAAAGCCAGAAAGAGAATTGAAAAATGGTAAGTTTAAACGTAAAAAAACTATGAAAATATTAGTTAGCGGGGGCGGGGGATTTATCGGTTCCCACCTAACAGACAAATTAATAGAGGCAGGCCATAAAGTAACAGTCATTGATAATTTATCTACCGGAAAAGAAGAAAACCTTAATACGGAGGCGGACTTTCATAATTTGGACATCTGCGATTTTGAAAAAATTAAACCCTGCTTTAAAAATATTGACTTTGTTTTTCATTTAGCGGCTATCCCCCGGGTGCCGGTTTCGGTTGAAGACCCGATTGGCACTTCCAAGGTTAATATTTTGGGAACGATTAACGTTTTTAAGGCGGCCATTGACGAAAAAGTGAAAAGAGTTATTTTTGCTTCCTCTTCCTCGGTTTACGGCAACCAGGAGAAACTGCCTCTCCAGGAATCTATGACGCCCAATCCTATTAGCCCCTACGCTTTACAAAAATTGACCGGCGAGAAATTTGCCAAACTATTTACCGACCTTTATAAGGTTCCAATAATTTGTTTAAGATATTTCTGCGCTTTTGGACCCCGTTTGCTTTTTGACTCCGACTACAGCCTAGTTCTGGGCAAGTTTTTAAAACAAAAAAGGGATAACAAACCCTTAACAATTTTTGGAGACGGGGAGCAAACCAGGGGATTCTGTTTTATTGAGGACACTGTCAGGGCTAATCTTTTGGCAATGGAAAGCCAGAATTTGAAGGGAGGGGAAATAATTAATGTTGGCGGCGAAAAAAACATATCAGTTAATTATTTAGCCGATTTAATCGGGGGAGAAAAGCGATACCTGCCGCCGCGTCCCGGCGATGTTCGTCATACCAAAGCCGACATCTCATTGGCTAAAAAACTGCTCAGTTGGGCTCCCGAAGTTTCTTTTGAAGAGGGAGTTAAAAAAACCAAGGAGTGGTTTGATAAACAATTAACATAAAACTATGAAAGAGACACCATTAAAAGATTTAAAGCTCGGCGTAGTCGGTGTGGGAATGGTCGGAGGCGCTTTAAAGAATTATTTTGGAAAGAAGGGAGCCAAGCTGTTTTTATACGACAAAGACAAAGAGCTTGGTTCTTTGGCAGAGGTAAATCAAGCGGAAATCATTTTTGTCTGCGTGCCAACACCTTTTGACAAAGAAAAAGGTTTTGACTTGGCGTTTGTTGAAGATGTTTGCCAAAAAATTGAGGGTAAAAAAATCGTGGTCTTAAAATCAACGGTTT
>CAYYIZ010000028.1:0-6585 GCA_964472105.1 uncultured Candidatus Saccharibacteria bacterium
GCGGAGGGGGTGAGATTCGAACTCACGGTAATCTTGCGATCACAATGGTTTTCGAGACCATCCCTTTCATCCACTCAGGCACCCCTCCTTTTTCTAAAAAGTGGACCCAGAGGGAGTCGAACCCTCGACTCATCCATGCCATGGACGTGTGTTACCACTATACCACGGGCCCTATGTTTGAAGAAACATTCTTGCGATAATATCCAACTCCAGTTGAACTTCTGTTCCTCCACAAGTAATAACGCAAACTCCACGATACTCTTTCTTTTTAGTCCTTTTTCCAATTGTTCTTGGATCTGGTTTTGTCTTATAGAAATGATGTTTGGGAATTCCTGTTATACGTGACCAGAATGCTGTAAGAAAATTAATATCTTGATCGGCTCTATAAAGAATCCTAGCGCGAATTTTTCTTTTGGAAACGTTATAACATCTCTGCAAGAGTTTAATATAAATCTTTATAATATCAGAATCTGAGCTTCCAAGTAGGAGTCCCCGATGAGACTTCCATTTAGCACCTTCTCCTAGATATAACATTGCGAGTGCAATCTTGGCAATGTCTTGATTTTTTAATAATGGTATTAAATATTTATTACGCTTAACCAATGATGATAAATATTTCTCTCTTTTAATCTTATTTACCGCTACAGCTATCTCTCGTCCTTTCTTAGCATTTGCTATGTTTAAAAGTTGAATCTTATCATAATATAGTTGTGATAAAAGAATATCTTTGCACCAATAGGAAAGAGTACTTTTAGGAATAGTCGTCCTTAAATTATTTTGAATCTCTGAATATGTCTTACCTTGTTTTCTAAGTCTTACCGCTTGTCTTCTTAATTCTTGTCTGTCCATTACAATATTGTACCATAGAGGTTATCAATGTGCAAACGATAGTCATTTTATCTTCTCGTAATGATTTTGTACCAGTGTCTGTCAGAGTAAATATCGTGAAAAACCAAACCGCCAATCATGCCTAAGAAAAACCTGGGGAGAAATTGAAGCCACCCTCCAAGCAAAATCGGCAGAAGAATCAATCCGCCCATCATCCAATGATGCAGATGAAATTTCCATCTGCCAATTCTTATAACCACCGGCTTCAATCTTTCTTTCTCCACAATTTTTTTATGAAACAGTATGGTCCCAATATAGCCAATAACTATCCCGACGGCAAACAAAGCTGAAATATAAAGGGAGATTATTATGGTTGTTCCGGGAAAAATAAACTTCTTTATTTTTTTCATAGGCCTGTGCCCCCAGCAGGATTCGGACCTGCGACCTGCGCGTTAGGAGTGCGCCGCTCTAATCCACTGAGCTACGGGGGCCAATCAACTTTTGTTATGTTTTACTATTTTTATTATGTTTTACTATACCAGAATTTGTGGTAAAATGAAATATCTATGCCAGAAAATTCACCAATCACCCGGGCGGTTAAAAAGATTTTGCCGGCGGTGGTCAGCATAACATACTCAAAATATTTGGAGTTTTTTGAATCTCCTTCGGGAATATTCGGAGAAGGATTTTTATCTCCTCCAAAAAAGAAAAAAGTAAAATTAGGAGGCGGCAGCGGTTTTGTTGTGGCTGAAAACGGAATTATTTTGACTAATCGCCATGTTATTGAGGACCCAAACGCAGATTATGTGATTGTTTTACAAAACGGAGAAAAGGCAAAACCTGAGGTTTTGGCTTACGACCCAATCAATGACATTGCTGTCTTGCATATAGAAAAAACCGGTCTGCCCGCCATAGAGCTTGGCGATTCTTTGGGCCTTGAACTGGGCCAAACGGTAATTGCCGTCGGCAATGCTTTGGGCATCTTCCAAAATACCGTTTCAACCGGAGTGGTTTCGGGACTGAGCCGGGAAATCAAAGCTCAAAACAATATCAATCAAGAAAAAACAATGTTGAGGGGGCTTATCCAAACGGATGCGGCAATTAACCCGGGAAATTCCGGCGGTCCCCTAATAGACATTTCAGGAAAAGCCATTGGCATAAATGCTGCTATGATTTTTGGAGCTGAAAACATTGGCTTTGCCCTGCCAATCAACAATGCTAAAAAGGATTTGGAAGAATTAAAGAAGTACGGCAGAATTCGCCAGCCATTTTTAGGGGTAAGATATATCCCGGTGACTCCGGAATTAAAAGAAAGATTTAATCTGCCGACAGATTTTGGCGCTTTGGTAATTTCCGAGCCAGAAACCCAAAGGGGAATTCAACAAGCGGTAGTTCCCGGCAGTCCAGCCGCCCGGGCTGGCATTAGAGAGGCCGATATAATTTTAGAAATTGAAAACAAAAAAATCAATCTTAACCAATCCCTTGATGAAGCTTTGCAAAAATTCAAAATCGGTCAACCGTTATTTTTAAAAATCCTCCGCCAAGGCCGCCAAAAAATCCTGAAACTAATCTTAGGCGAGAAGAGATAGAAATAAAAATTCAATCTTAAACCAAAAAACAGCTCGCCAGAGCTGTTTTTTAATTGGGTGGTCGACCGGGCACGATCCGGCATCGCTCCCTCCACAGGGGAGAGCTTTGCCAATTAAGCTACGACCACCATGTGCCCTCGGCAGGACTCGAACCTACACTCTTGACCTTAGAAGGGTCCTGCATTATCCAGTTATGCTACGAGGGCAAACGTGTGTATTATAACTTTAAAATCCGTTTTGGTCAATCTTTATTCCTCTTCTTCGTTAACAATGGTCAGCCGGAAAAGTTCTGGGTATTGTTTATCTTCTGCCGCTTCAAAGATTATTTCCTTTTCTTCCCAGGTTGAAGAGAATTTTTCAATTAGAGCTTGATTAATTTTTAAAGGAAATGGTTTGGAAATTTCTTTTTCTTTAAGATAATATTTCCAAAAGAAAAATCCTCCTAAGACAAGGTCTAAAACTAAAAGTAAAACCAGCAGCAAAATCAAATTTTGCCAGAATCTTTTTAGGATTTTTTTCAGTTCTTCTCTACCCTTTTTGTCTTCAATTTTCATAATTATTTTTTGGGAGGCACCTCCCCGGAAAATGCTTTAAGAATTAAAGTGGAATAAACATCACCTACTTTTAAGGTTTCAAATTCCTTTGTCCGGGCGCTCTTTTCGGTAATTCTCTCAATATTTAATTGGGAGATTTCCACCAACCAGGGACTTTGCTCCAATCTCTCTAAAAATCTCAAACAATCCGAGGAAACCCCTCCAACAGAGACAGAAAAAACAACCGGCAGCCAGGGATCTCTTTCATTTAAAGAAACAGCAAGGGGAGAAATTTTTATTGAAAGACCGGTTTTGGCGGTTTCTCTTTCCAAAAACTCAATAAAATCAATTGGTACTTCTTTATCAACAAAGGAACTTTGAAGCTTTTCTAAAACCGGCTGAAAAAGAGAGTAATCTCTTTGAAAGTTTTCAAGATCTTTGACCTGACTTTGGAATAAATCCAATACTTTCTTTTGTAAAAGGAGTTCTTGAGAACTTCCTTTAAGACCCTGAAAAACCTGGAAAAAGCCAAATCTTAGCAAAACTCCAATCAGCAGAGAAAAAACGAACAGGGTGATATAAACTTTTTTCTTGATTGAAATCATTTTGCCCTCAACGTATTAAACCTCAAACTTAAAGAAAAATTGATATTGGTTGACTGCACCCAGGATTCAAGCGAAAAATTAACTTCCTGAAAACTTTCTTCTCTTTCAAGATTATTCTTGAATAAAAACAAACTTTCTCTGTTTTGAGCCCAGCCCGATATATAAATTTCAGCAAAAATTTCCTCTTCTTTTCTGCCGTCAATTTTCTTTTCCTGAAAGATTTTTTTGAAAGAAAAGCTAGTGAAATAAATTGTTTCGGGTATTAAAGCGGAGAGTTTTTCAAAAACGGGCGTTATAAAAATCTGGTCCTGCCAGAATTTTTTTGTCTTGGAAAAGTTTTGGTTAGCTCCTTCTATTGTTTTTTTGAATCCTTGAAACTCGGATGCTCCAAGCTCTGCCTCTTTTTCCAAAACAATGTCCTTTAAAGAATTTGCTTCCGAATAAATATAAGTTCTTAAGCAAAATAGGATAAGAATTAAAAAAGCTAAAAAAACCAAACTAAAAACTAAACAGAGAAGAACCTTTCTCCAGGTTTGTTCAATGCTTAATGCTCTTTTTTCTTTCTCCGGCAATAAATTAATCATAGGTTTCTCTTAAAGCTAAACCCAAAGCAGTGGTATATCCCAAAGATTTCTCAAATGACAGTCCGGGAACTTCTTTTAGGGGCTTTTTCAAAATATTCACCCAGGGATTGCCCAGAGCAACCTCAACTTGGAGGGTAGAAGCTAAAAAATCAACCAGACCCTTAAGATTGGCGGCTCCCCCGCAAAGTAAAATCTTCTCCATTTTTTTCCCGTTGGTTAAATCCTGATTTTTCGGGGCATGAGAATGATAGTACTCCAAATGACTTTTTATCTGCTGTGAGAGGTCGGTCAAGATAGGGAGTATTGCCCCGGAAATTCCTTTTTTCCCTTCCAATCCTTCTTTTTTCTTTAACTTTTCGGCCTTCTTTAAGTCAATTTTTAAATTTTTGGCAATGCTTTCGGTTAAGCTCTGAGAAGAGATGGGAATAGTTGAAGTAAAACGCAAGCTCTTTCCCGAAAAGATAATAAAAGTGGTTCTGGTTCCGCCAAAATCAATTATTAACAGGGGTTTTGAGCTGGTCCCCTTTTTAATTAGGGCTCTAACAATAGCTAAGCACTCAATCTCAAAAGCTTTTGTTTTTAATCCCGCATCTTTTAGGGCTTCTAAATAGGAATCAACGATTTTTTTAGGAGTGGCGGCAATTAAAACCTCTTGTTGGTTTTTCCGTGAGAGAGTTGACCGGATTTTTTCAAAACCAAAATAAACCTCATCCAAAGGAACCGGGATATGGTTTTCTGCCTCAAACCTTACAGCGTTCTCAATTTCTCCTTCCTTGGTAGATGGTATTTGGATAATATCTAAAAATGATTTTTCTTCCGGCAAAGAGGTGATTACGTATTTTGTTTTTATTTTTTCTCCCTTAACTTCTTTTAAGCTTTTTTTAACAATCTCTGACAGGGCTTTTTTGTCCCTGACCTCGCCCGCCTCAATAATTCCCCGGGGGATTATTGATTCACCAAAAGAAGTCAATCTTAAATTTTCTCTCAGGGGTTCAAGTTTTGCTATCTTCAGAGAAAGGTTGGAAATGTCAAGTCCAAAAGCTTCGGATTTTTGCGAAAAGATGCTGGGCATATTTTAATTATATCAATTTACTCTATTTCCCGCCAACCGGTCACTTGCCAAGAACCTCCTGGACCGCTGGAAAATTCGGCATCTGCCAGACCTGTCTCATAATTAATGAGCGCAGTCTCTTTTAGGAGAATCTGATAACCGGTTACCTCCCTAGCCTCCACCTTGTTTTTTACAACAATTAAGCCATTACTGGTGTAAAAAATTCCTCCAACTGTAGTGTTGTCTATTTCAATAGCCGGACTTAATTTATCTAGGGAACTGTTGGTAGAAAGAAGCAAAAGATAGCTTCCCTCCATACCCGAGCCCTCCAACGATACACCGGGTTTTATGGCGACCTTTCCATCGGTTATTAAAATTCCGGAAAGTCCCCAGTAAAAGTTAGGGTCAAGTTTAATAATTGCTCCATTCTTTACCAAAATATCTCCCTCCACCCAAATGGTTCCGGTCATAATTAAAGTTGCGCCATTGTCAATGGTCATACTGCCGGTGATTCTTTTGGGCCCGAGCTCGGCAGTAATTTTTCCGTCCAAAATATAATCGCCGAATATTGGTTCTCCTTCATCAGCATCATTTTTCCAATCGCCAATAGTGCTTGCTGGAATAGGCAGGTCTTTGGTTTCTTGAACCGGATGTTCTTCTATCCCCTCGGTGCTGGTACAATTTTGGCTGCTGCCCCCAGAAAAATACAAGCTTCCTGAAATGGTGCAGTTTTTGCAGTTGTGGGTATAGGCATCATCAGCTATAGTTAGTCCTTCAATTCTATTTCCTATGGTTGCTACTTTAACCGTGCCATCTATATAACCTTTCCCGCTAATTATGCTTCCGTTAGAAAAAACATTGCCCTCTATTCTGGCGTTGTTCCCCATTTCCATTCCGCCGTCTCCAATTTGGGCTCCGTAGTAAAAAGAAACTTTCTCGGTAGTGATTTGGTGAACAACCTGAATTTTTCTGATGCGAGCCTTAACCTCTCCCTCTGAAGTAATTGTCCTTGCCCCCCCAATAACATCTGATATTCCTACGGTGCTCACATTATCACCAATGCTTAAAGTATAAATGCTTGACCACTTCATATTTTTCGTCAAGCGCAAAAGAGCATCTTCAATTCCCCCCTCGGCCGTAAAGTAGGCCTGACTGGACTTAAGAATATTGCTGGAAATTCTATATTGACCAATAATTAAATTAGAGATACTGACTGATATGGTAATCATTGCCAGCAAAATTAAAATAGAAATCAACAAAGCAACGAACCCGCGCTGAGAGTGAAAGTTATCAATTTTTAGTTTCTTTTCAAATTCCACGATTTTTAATAAGATCTCAAGGAGACAGTAGAGGTTACGCTAACCGAAGCCTGATACTCTGATAGTCCTTGAGGAT
>CAYYIZ010000029.1:0-6481 GCA_964472105.1 uncultured Candidatus Saccharibacteria bacterium
TGATGGGGCTGGAAAACACACCAAATCTATTTTTTGGGATATTTTTGGCGGGCCGCTTTCAAGGTTGCAGCAATCTCGGTTGGATGATGAGCATAGTCGCTAATGACCTGAAACCTGAAACCTGAAACTTGGAACTTCTTAATCTCAAAACGGCGCCAAGCGCCCTTGTATCCCGACAAAGCTTTAAAAGAAATTTTATCAGATATTTTTAAAACTTGAGCTGTTTTTAAAGCAAGAAGAGCGTTTGAAAGATTGTGTTTTCCCGGGACCTTCAATATTTTTTTTAATCTTTCGGCTCCCCTTAAATTCTTATTTGTCACCAATACACCTCCTTTTGGCAGATGACTGATAAATTCTTTATAGGTTTTAAGAATATGTTTTAAATCTCTGTAATAATCCAAATGTTCTTTTTCAATGTTAGTCAAAACGATAATGCGGGGATAATAATTTAAAAAAGAGGCCTGCCACTCATCTGCCTCAATTACCAAATATTTGCCTTTTCCCAGCCGAAAGTTGCTGTTTTTAAACTCTTTAAGTTTGGTTCCTAAAATTACCGTGGGATCCAACCCGGCTTTTACTAAAATTAAACCAAGCATTGCTGTCACCGTGCTTTTACCGTGGGTACCGGCAACCGCAATGGTAAAGTAATTTTTGGTTAATTCCCCGAGGGCTTGGGGATATGATTTGCTTTTAATCTTTAAGGTTTTAGCTTTTTTTAATTCAGGGTTATCCAAACTAACAGCCGGGCTGTAAATGACTAAGTCAGCATCTTTTGGGAGATTTTTGGGTTTGTGAGGTCCCGGATAGATTTTAGCCCCCTTCTTTTTTAACAAATCAATAATCTCTGAAGAGGTTAAATCAGAGCCGCTAACTTTATCTCCTTTCGCTAAATAATATTGGGCTAAAGCAGATACCCCGATTCCTCCAATACCAATAAAATGTATTTTCATATTGATAATTTAGAATCAGCCCAACTTGGCTGATTCTAGTACAATGTATTCTGAACCAGTTCTTTTCAATTGACTTTCCATAATTTCAATTGATTTGACTTCAAAATCAAAGGAGATTTCCCTTTCTATTTCCGGTTGTTCTTCCGGCTCAATCCTTTTCCACTGCCAGGTTTTAATTCTTCCCAAAGTGATGTGGGGAGAGAATGCCCTATTTTCAATTTTCCTTAAAATACCCACTTGGGCCATTTCTTTTTTTAATTTCTCAGCAATTTCTAACAACCCCGGCTCTTTTTCTATGTCAAGCCAGATTAAGCGGGGCGGCATTTTATTTGGCGGGCCATAACAAGCTTTTTCAAACTTCAAAAAAAATGGCTTTTGGTTTTGAGTAGTGTCTCTGACAATTTGAGAGATTTGAGGGATTTCTTCATCTTTTACAGCGCCAATAAAAAGCAAAGTAAGGTGCAAATTATCTTTTTTCACCCAGCGAATCATTCCCTCACTCGCTTCTTGAGGGAACATCTCAGTAATCTCTTTCTCCAAATCTGCTAACTTTTCTTTAATCTCCTTTGGTAAATTTATAGCAATAAAAATCCTGCGCATTCTTAAATTTTAGCCCGTTTTATGCTAAAATTCAAATAATGAAAGAGTGTTATCTCTATAAAAAACTTTCTGGCAAAAAAGTGCAATGCCGAAATTGCGCGCATTACTGTGTTATTGAAAATGGTCAAAGGGGAATTTGCGGGGTAAGGGAAAACCGAGAGGGAAAACTCTATTCTTTAGTTTATGGTAAACCTTGTGCCATAAATATTGACCCAATTGAGAAAAAACCTTTTTTCCATTTTTTGCCGGGAACTCAATCCTTGTCTGTAGCCACAGTTGGCTGCAATTTCGCCTGTTACTCATGTCAAAACTGGTCTATCTCACAAGGCCCTAGAATTTTCAAAAAGATTGACCCCGTTAGAGATAAGACGCCGGGGGCGTCTGACGGTTACCAAAGGCAACCTATCTCTAACGGGGTTGAAAGTGAAAACATATCTCCAGAAGAGATCGTAAAAATGGCAAAGAAATATAAAGTACCAAGTATTTCCTATACTTACACAGAACCCACCGTCTTTTTGGAATACGCTCTGGACACAATGAAATTGGCAAAAAAAGCCGGCTTGAAAAACACTTGGGTTACCAATGGATTTTTATCAAAAGAAACATTTGATTTGGTTGTCCCTTACTTAAACGCTGCCAACGTTGATTTGAAAAGCTTTGATGATAATTTTTACCAGAAATACTGCGGAGGCAGATTACAGCCAGTTTTAGATACTTTAAAAAGAATGAAAAAGAAAGGAGTTTGGGTTGAAATAACAACCTTAGTCATTCCCACCCTGAACGATTCTGAAAAGATTTTTAAAAATATTGCTGAATTTATTAGCAAAGAGCTTGACCAAGAAACTCCCTGGCATATCTCTCAATTCTCTGGAGCAATCTCCTGGAAGCTCCAGAATATCCCTGACACTCCCGTGGAAACCCTAAAAAAGGCCTGGCAGATTGGCAAAAAGGCCGGTTTGAAATACGTTTATACTGGCAATGTCCCCGGTCTTGATTCCGAAGATACCTATTGTCCAAAATGCGAAACAAAAGCAATTGAAAGAAACGGCTATCTCATCACCCGCCACGACAAAAACGGCCAATGCTCAAAATGTAATGGGGATTTAAACTTAATTTTGAAATAAATAGGGAGCCCGTAGGCTCCCTATCGCAAGAAATTATTTCCATTCAGCGGCTATATCCGGATTTGGGTCTCCGATAACGAGTGTAATCGTTGAGTTTTCTTCCTTTTTTAATTCTATCTTCGGGAACGAGGCGGCGATTGAGGATTCGATTTTATCGCTAAGCAATTTTTTGAACTTATCAGAATTCGATAAGATTACTATTAATTCTTTGGCCGGGAAATTGGAAATGAGGACCATAAGCTCTCTACCGAAACCCAAAAGTTTCCTTAAAGAAGGTTTCGGTAAAATTCTTCTCTCAATGATCTCATTTAATTCTCTTGTAAGTTCCATGATTACCTCCCCTTTGACTAATTTTTAAATATCAGTTTTTCATAGTTTAGCGAAAATAAAGAAAAATGTCAAATAGATTATTAAACTTTGCGGCAATTTCTCCCCATCCGCCAATAATTGTGCCAACTATTGGATCTCCGGCTGATTTAGGAAAGGTTTCAAAAACGATTGAGGCAATGGAGAAATTGGCGGAAATTTTTGCAAAATCTGCCCCAGACACGGTAATAGTTGTTTCTCCTCATGGGCCGGTTGATTTTAAGCAATTTACCATAAACCAATCCCCTACTTTGATCGGTCATTTTTACAATTTTGGAGATTTGCAAACAGAACTAATTTTTAAAAACGACTTGGAACTCGTTGACTCTATTTCAAAAGAATGCGAAAAAGAGAAAATTCCCTTAAGAAAAGAGGCAATTAAAGAACTTGATCACGGCGTCTTGGTCCCTCTTTATTATCTCGCCAAAGAACACCCAAATTTCAAAGTGCTACCCCTTGCTTATTCCTACTTGGATACAGAAACCCATTTTAAGTTTGGGGAAGCACTCAAAAAAGCAATTGATTCTCAAGGCAAAAAAGTAGCCATAATTGCCTCTGGTGATTTGTCTCATCGCTTAGCTCCTGATGCGCCGGGCGGCTATAGTCCTCGAGGTAAAGAATTTGATGAAAAATTAATTGAACTTTTGAAAAAGAAAGATGCAGATGGAATTTTGAAAATGGAACAAGGTTTAGTTGAGGAAGCCGGTGAATGTGGCTATCGGTCCATAATAATTCTATTAGGTGCTCTTTTAGGAATAGATTGGCAACCAGAAATTCTTTCTTATGAAGGTCCTTTCGGCGTCGGCTATTTAGTAGTTAACTTTAAATTAAATTAATGAAATTTATTGTAAAAAATATATCAAGGGGAAATATTATAAATTTGATGAGGGGAATTGGTTATCACTTTCAGGGAGTAAGCAAGGAAAAAGATGAGCTAACTTTTGTTCACTCCATCAGCTCCAATCCCTATCCTCGCTTCCATATTTACCTCAAAGAAAACAAAGAAACCGGAGAAATATTTATTAATTTACACATTGACCAGAAAAAGCCGATTTATAAAGGTGCTCCTGCTCACAGTGCCGAATACGAAGGTGAAGTGATAGAGAAAGAAGCAGAAAGAATCAGAGATTTGTTGAGTATTAAGCAATAAAAATATGGATCCTTACGTTGAATTAGCCAAAAAGGCGGTGGAGAGCTATATTAAAAAGGGTGAAACCATTGAAATACCAGACGATTTATCAAAAGAGATATTAGTGAAGAAATTTGGTTCCTTTATTACCATTGAGAAAAACGGCCAACTACGGGGCTGTATCGGCACTTATTTACCAACCAGAGAGAATGTCGCTCAAGAGACAATTCAAAATGCCATTGCCGCCGCCACCGAGGATTATCGTTTCGGAGCCATTCAAAAAGAAGAGCTAAACTCACTTTCTTACACTGTTTACGTCTTAGAAAAGCCAGAGCTGGTCAAAGATGTTAAAGAATTGAACCCTAGGAAATATGGTATAATTGTAAGAACAACGCCTGTCAATCACTCCCTGCCAAAATCCGCTTTACTCCTTCCCGGTTTGCCGGGAATAGACACGAAGGAAAAGCAGATTTCAATTGCCTGTCAAAAAGGAGGAATAGATAGGGTTCGCCAAAAAATAACTATCTACCGATTCAAAGTAGAGAAACACCAGTAAATATACTGAAAAATGATTAACCAAGAAATTAGCAAAATATTATATGACCTGGCAGAATTATTGGAAATAAAAGGGATAACCTTTAAGCCAAAGGCATATCGGAAAGCAGCCCGCGCTTTAGAAAATTTAGAAGAAGATGTTTCTCTCTTGTATAAAAAAGACGGCAGAAGGGGCCTTGAGAAAATAGCCGGCATTGGCAAAAGCATTGCTAAAAAGATTGAAGAGTATTTAAGAAAAGGCAAAATTGATTATTATGAGAAGCTAAAACAAGAAACAGCTATCCGACAGATTGTCACTCATTATTTCAAAACCAAAGAGTTAAGTTTAAATGAACTTAAAAAAAACGCCAAAAAAAGAAAAATTATTTATTCTCGTTATACCAAACCGGCCAAACAGCTTTTGGAATTAGCCGGCTCAATTGAAAAAGCAAAAAAAGCAATTGATAAAGTTTCTTTGTGGGCAAAATCAAGGGACTTAGATTATGCCATTGAGACGGTCTTTAAGAAATGGCTGGAACTTGACAGATTAAAGCCAAAAGAAGTGGTAAAAAAGCCGTTTTATCAAGGAAACCTTATGGTTTGGTCCCAGACCCACAGGAAATGGTATGTTATTAGCGAGAGTAACGAATGGTTGGAGTTTGCCGGTAAAGAATCTGACATTGAATGGCGCATAATAAAATAACTCAATAATTTGATAACTCAATGACTCAATCACTTAAAATTGTCTTTTTGGGAACCCCTGAATTTGGGGCAGTCATCTTAGAAAAGCTTGCTGAAACTTCCTTCAAGCCAATTTTAGTTGTTACGGCCCCAGACAAACCAAAAGGAAGAGGACAGGCTTTAAGCTCCTCTCCGGTAAAAGTTATTGCTCAAAATCATAAAATTCCCGTTTTTCAACCTTCTCAAATGGCAGATATTAAAGATAAATTAGTTGAACTTGAGCCAGACTTGATGATTGTGGCGGCCTTTGGTCAAATTTTACCAAAAGAAATTCTTGATATTCCAAAACACAAATGCTTAAATGTTCACCCTTCATTGCTCCCCCGCTGGCGCGGTCCTTCTCCTATTCAATACACCATTTTGAACGACAACCCGGAAACCGGAGTAACCATAATGTTGATGGACGAAAAAATGGACCACGGAGCAATTCTTAAACAACTGAAAATAAAATTGAAGGGTGATGAAAACTTCACTGAACTCCATAATAGATTGGCTGATTTGGGAGCAACGGTTCTTCTGAACACAATTCCTTCTTGGGTAAAAGGTTTAATTAAACCTCAGCCCCAGGATGAATATGAAGCAACTTACAGCAAAATTATCAGCCGGGAAGACGGTAAAATTAATTGGCAAAAACCGGCCGAGGTAATTGAACGTGAAATTAAAGCTTTTTCTCCCTGGCCCTCAAGTTATACTTTTTGGAGGAAAGAGGGCAAATGGGGCAAGCGGAGCAAAGAAATAAGGTTAAAGATAATAAGGGCAAAGGTGTCGGAATTAACTGAAGGAGGATTATACCCTGTTGGTAAAGTTATAAATACTCCCGACAATAAATTTTACGTTCAGTGTGGAAAAATTTTAGCCGGGAGACAAAACTTTTTATTGGTTGAAGAACTACAGCCCGAAGGAGAAAAACCAATGGCCCCCCAAGATTTTATCAGAGGACACCCGGATTTTGTCGGCACTGTTTTATCCTAACTTTTGGAGCTAATAAAATAAATATAAACAAAAACGCCCATCACCGGGCTTTTTTGTTTTGCTGC
>CAYYIZ010000030.1:0-6324 GCA_964472105.1 uncultured Candidatus Saccharibacteria bacterium
AGGGCACAGTTTCTTTTATTTGAGGAGTGCCGGCTGGTAATCAGGGCTGGGATGGATTGTTGGCTAAAATAATATTTAAAATTAAAGACACAGACCCAAAAGCAGGAATTGCTGAAGTGAATTTTTTGGATAGTTCTCAGGTATTATTGAACGATGGATTGGGAACACCGGCTGACCCGGAAAAGAAAGGAGCACTTCTGACAATTTTATCAGAGGAGCCGGAATTCCCGAAAGACGAATGGCTCCAAGAGCTTAAAGAAGATGTTATTCCTCCCGAATCATTTGAAATAGAGATCGGGCAGGACCCATCGCTCTTTGAAGGGAAATATTTTCTAATTTTTTCTACTACTGACAAACAGACCGGCATTGACTATTATGAAGTAAAGGAAGGAGGGAAGGAGTGGACGAGAGCTGAAAGCCCCTATTTGTTGAAAGACCAGAAATTAAAAACTATAATAAAACTGAGCGCAGTTGAAAAAGCAGGCAACGAGAGAATTGTTTTGACGGGTCCCTCAAGGCCCCCAAAGAAAATAACCTGGCAGGAGATTCTCTTTTGGATAGTTTTGGCCTTAGTTATTGGGGGAGTAATCTGGTGGATTTTAAGAAAATTAAACCCTGCCTGCCGGCAGGCAGCAATGAAAAGACGATGAAATATAGTTTAGAATTAAAAACAATTTTGATTTTTGTCCTGTCTCTCTGTATTTTGACTTCTGCATTTTGTATTTCAGCGCCGGAAGCGAGTGCCGCCACTGCCTCTTTATATCTGTCCCCTTCAAGCGCCAATTACAAGGTTGGCAGCACTTTTTCCGTTTCTGTTAAAATAAATAGTGCTGGAGCTTCTGTTAATGCTGCTGAAGGAACTTTGGTTTTCAACCCAGATGAGCTTCAAGTAATTAATCTGTCAAAAAGCAACTCAATTTTTGGCTTATGGACCACCGAACCTACCTTTTCTAACTCCAGCGGCAATGTATTTTTCGGCGGGGGAACGCCCACCAACTTTACCGGAAGTTCAGGAGCAATTATCAGCATTAGCTTTCGAGCCAAAGTGATTGCTTTAGCTCAGGTGAACTTTTCTTCGGGCTCAATTTTAGCGGCCGATGGTAAAGGAACAAATATTTTAGGCAGTATGAGAGGGGGAATTTATAATCTTACTGCCAAAATTGTTACTCCTCCAACTGACGAAGTTCCCACTCCCACGCCAACCCCCACCCCCACCCCCACGCCAACTCCTTACCAAGTACCAGCCGCTCCGGTTATTTCCTCTCTCTCTCATCCTGATGAAAATAAATGGTATTCCAACAATGACCCGGAATTCACCTGGAAACTGCCCGCCGACGCTACCGGAGTGAGTTTGCTTTTACATAAAAAACCTACCGGTAATCCCGGTTCAGAATCGGATGGCTTAATGGAGCTGAAGAAGCTTGAAGACATTGAAGACGGGACCTGGTATTTTCATATTAAGTTCAGGAACAAATACGGTTGGGGAGAAATTACTCACCGAAAAGTCCTGATTGACACTATTCCTCCGAACTCCTTTGAAATTGAAGTCCAGACAGAAAAGCCGACCGACTCCCAGCCAGTTCTTCTTTTTGAAACAGAAGACGAACTTTCAGGAATTGAATGTTATGAAATAAAAATTGGTGAGGGAAATCCTTTTTCGGCTGAAGAAATAGAAACCGAATCTTATAAACTGCCTCCTCAAGCTCCCGGAACTTATCCAATTGAAGTCATTGCTTTTGACAAAGCGGGAAATTCTACAAAAGCTACAACAGAAATTGAAGTTTTACCTATTGAGACCCCGACGGTTACTAAATTCCCAAGGAGCTTGGGTCCAGGCCAAAATTTAATTTTAGAGGGAGAGAGTTTACCGGATGCCAAGATTAAAGTTTTTCTCCAGGAGGAGGGGAAAAAGCCGCGTGAATATGAAGTAGAGGCCAATGCTCAGGGTGAATGGTCGTTTATTTCTGAAGAAGGGCTGGAAAAAGCGGAATATGAAGTTTGGATTCAATCCCAAGATATAAGAGGAGCTTTAAGCTTGGCTTCTCCAAAAATTAGTTTTTACGTGGGATTGCCTCCCTTTCTGAAATTTGGTAAAATAGCCTTAGATTACATAACTATTATGGTTACCCTACTTGTTTTGGTAATCGGGGGCGCGGTAGTAATATTTTACGGTTGGTACAGAATATCCCAGTGGCGAAAAAGGTTAAGAAAGGAAACCAAAGAAGTGGCTCAAAGCGTGACCAAGGCCTTCCGGGCTTTAAAAGAAGAAGTAGAGGAGCAAATTTCCATGCTTGACAAGAAGCCCGGCTTAACTAAAGCCGAGAAAGGAATCCGCGATAAATTACAAGAAGCCCTTGATATTTCCGAAGAGTTTATTGGCAAAGAGATTAGAGACATAGAAAAAGAGCTGGAGTAAAAAATGGCAGAGAACTGTCCTCTGTAAGTTGGTTTGAAATAAAAAATCCGCTAACTGCGAATTTAAGTTAGAGGATTTTTTAAGTGGTGGACCCAGTGGGAGTCGAACCCACATCTCTGCTATGCGACAGCAGTGTTTTACCGTTAAACTAAAGGCCCATTATTTTGTTTTAGTCGGGCTGTCCGGATTTGCACCGGAGCTAAATCCTCCCGAAGGACTCGTGCTACTGTTAACACTACAGCCCGTTTAAGTTACCCAGTATTTTTTCTTGGTCATTGCCTCTCTTTTTGTCTCTATTTTTTCTATTTCTTGGCGGGCTTTTTTAGCCAGTTCTTGAAGTTTTTCTGTTTTCAATTTACCCAATTCTTTTACCTTTTTTTTCAAATGGTCTTTTTTGTTTCTTTTGGGGTCGGCCAAAACCTCTTTTAACAAAATGTCCAGAACCTGGCCTATTGCGGGACCGGGTTTGATTTTTAAAATTTTCATTACATCTCCTCCGTCAATTTTCAGCATTTGGACGGAAATCGGGTCTCGGGAAACTTTCTCAAACATATATTTCAAGTGCCTCAATTTATAGGGCTCGGCTTTGGGAACAGCCGAACCAATTCTGTCAGACATACGCACTTGTAAAAGTTCTTCAATGTCTTCTTTACCTACTTTTCGCAAAAGC
This sequence comes from uncultured Candidatus Saccharibacteria bacterium, assembly GCA_964472105.1. GTDB lineage: Bacteria > Patescibacteriota > Minisyncoccia > Minisyncoccales > CG1-02-41-26 > CAYYIZ01. The sequence continues at coordinate 3,087 of CAYYIZ010000030.1, forward strand.
CGGCGAACGGAAGAGGCAGAAACTTCATCAACATTATAGTAAAAGAGATGGTACCTGACAAGCTTTGTTATTTTTTTAACGTCTTTTTGGGGAAATCTTAATCTTTGGAGAATTTGATAGGTCATTTTCGCTCCAACCACTTCATGATTGTAAAAGGTTGCTTGGGGGCCTTCACCCTCTTTTACTTTGGGCTTGCCGATATCGTGAAAAAGGGCGGCCAATCTTACATATTTTGAAAAGTTATTCCGGCAGGCATAGTTTAAACTCAAAAGAACGTGCTGATAAACCTGATAAATGTGATGCTTGTTTTGGCCAACGCCAAAACCTTCTTCCAGTTCCGGGACAATATGCTTTAACAGCCCTAATTTTCTTAAAATTTCTATTCCCCGGGCTCCCTGGGGGGACATAATAATTTTCATTAACTCGTCCCTTATTCTTTCTTTGGAAATAAAAGACAAAAGTTGGGCATTTTTTTTAATCCCCTGCTGGGTTGCTTTTTCTATTTGCCAGAGGCCCGGCCCCAGAGTTATACTAAATCTTACCGCCCGGAGCATCCTTAAAGCGTCTTCAGAAAATCTTTCTTTCGGTTCTCTAACCGCCCGAATAATTTTGTTTTTTAAATCTTCCCGGCCGTTAAAAAGGTCAATAATTTTAAGTGTTCCTTTGGCTTCGCTTAGAGCAAGCGCGTTTACGGTAAAGTCCCTTCTTGCCAAATCCTGCTCAATTGTTTCTGCCCAGCTTATTTTATCGGGATGGCGTTTGTCAGTGTATTTTTCGTCAATTCGAAAGGGAGTGATTTCAATTTCTTTCATTTGGGGCTTCTTGGAGCCGGTTAAAACAGTAACCGTGCCAAAGTTATTGTTGCAAAATGTTTTTGAAAAGATTTTTTCAATCTCTTTTGGCTCAGCATTAGTTGCTATATCCCAATCCTGGGGCTCAACTTCCCGCAAAATATCACGGACGCAGCCTCCAACAACATAAGCCTCAAAGCCCTTCTTTTCTAATTTGTTTAGAATATTTTTGACTTCTTTAGGGATTTTCATATTTTTATTATGCCTTAAAAATTGATTTTTTTCAATTTTTCTGCTATATTACCTTTAATAATTAATGCCCCCGTGGCTCAATTGGATAGAGCGCCTCGCTTCGGACGAGGAGATTTTGAGGGTTCGAGTCCTTCCGGGGGCACAGGCATTAAAAGTTTTATTTTACTGAGAAATTTGCTACAATTGAACAAATGAAAAAAATAGCCCCATTCTTTTTACTTATTTTTTTGACGGGATTGTTTTTACCTTCAGTTATTTTGGCTGGAACCTATCAAGCCGATGGACAAACTGTCTGTTATGAGGGATTAGTTCCTTGCGGGAAGAAAGTTGCTGTTGGGGGAAGCTGGCAGGATGGAAAATGCGTTGGGGGAACCCCAACTCTTATTCACTGTCAATTCTGTCATTTTTTTGTGATGATTGACGGGATATTTAAGTTTGTTTTGGTTTATCTTGTTCCGCCGATTGCCGTTTTGATGATGGTGATTGGCGGAATGATGTTTTATTTTGCCGGAGGGAGTCCGAATATGATGAGCCAGGGCAAGAGCCTGATTAAATCAGTGGTTATCGGTATTTTTTTGGCTTATGGAGCTTATATGATTATTGGGTTTGCCTTAACAGCTTTGGGAGCGGCCGATGCCAATTCAATAAAAGATATTTTTCAAGACGGAGTTTTTACCATTAATTGCCAGGTAGAGCTTTAGAGCCCCCATAACTCAATTGGAAGAGTAGTGGCCTCTTAAGCCATTTGTTTCAGGTTCGAGCCCTGATGGGGGCACAAATAAAAATAAAAAATATGTTGAATAAAGAAGAAAAAGAAAAAATTATAAAGGATTTTAAGCTTAACAAGTCTGACACCGGGTCAGCCGACGTTCAGATTGCCCAGCTTTCAGAAGAAATTAAAAGGTTGTTGAAGCATCTTAAAATTCACAGCAAAGACCAGCATTCAAGAAGGGGGCTTTTGAAAATGATTATAAAAAGAAAGAGATTGTTGAAGTATTTAGAAAAGGAAAACAAAAGAAGGTACAACAGCATCATTAAAAAGATAGGACTAAAAAAGTGAATATGGTTATTAAACCAAGAGAACAACGAGTAGAAGTTTTAATAGACGTTCAAAATCTTTATCATTCGGCAAAAAATCTTTACGGAGCCAGAGTGAACTTTAAAGAAATTCTGAAAAAGGCGATTGACGGGAGAAAGCTAATTCGGGCCTTTGGTTATGTTGTTCGGACTAAAACCGGGGAAGAGAAGCCGTTTTTCGAGGCCTTAACCAATTTAGGCATTGAGACAAGGGTCAGGGACCTGCAGGAGTTTTATGGGGGGCAAAAAAAAGCCGATTGGGACGTTGGCATATCGGTTGATGCGATAAGAACCGCTCCCAACATTGATGTTGTTGTGCTTTGCTCCGGCGATGGAGATTTTATTCCCTTGGTTGAGTATCTAAGAAATCAAGGAAAAAGGGTTGAAGTGATGGCTTTTGGTAAAACCACTTCTTCAAAACTAAAAGAAACAGCCGACGAATTTTTTGACATTGGAAGCGAAACCAAAAGATATCTATTAAAGAAAATATACCAAAGATAATGAGTTTGGATAAATTTAAAATAAAAATCGCAGAAAAAGAGTTAGAAGTTCAAATCGGCGGATTGGCGGAACAGGCCTCCGGCTGTTGTTTAATAAAATATGGTGACACGGTGGTGCTGGGCACCTCGCAGGTTGGCGGAATTAGAGAAGGTATGGACTTTTTCCCGTTAACCTGCAATTACGAAGAAAAGTATTATGCCGCAGGGAGAATTGGCGGTTCTCGGTTTATGCGCCGGGAAGGCCGGCCGAGCACCGAAGCAGTTTTAACTTCAAGAATGATTGATAGGACCGTCAGGCCTCTTTTCCCCGAAAGATTTCTACGGGAGGTTCAAGTAATTACAACCTGCCTGAGCTGGGACGGTGAGAACGACCCGGATATCTTGGGTCTCTTGGGGGCTTCTTTGAGCTTGGCGATTTCTGAAATACCCTGGTCGGGACCGATTGGGGCGGTTCGGGTTGGCCAAAACGACGACAAATTTGTTTTAAATCCAGGATACCCAGAAAGGGAAACCTCCACCCTTGATTTAATTTTCTCCGGGATAGAGACCGAAAAGGGCATTTTAATAAATATGCTTGATGGCAAGGGAGAGGAAGTGCCGGAGGAGACGATTATTAAG
>CAYYIZ010000031.1:0-1604 GCA_964472105.1 uncultured Candidatus Saccharibacteria bacterium
AATAGATTTTGCTTACGATTTTAAGGGAAAAGCAAGATTTAGAGTAAATGTCTTTTTTCAGAGTCGGAAAATAAGCATTGCCTTAAGGCTTGTCCCCTCAGAAATTAAAACAATTGAAGACTTAAATCTGCCCTCAGTTCTGCGAAAATTCACCCTATCACGGCAAGGTTTTGTTTTGGTAACCGGAGCTTCTTCTCAGGGAAAATCAACCACCTTAGCCGCCTTAATTGACGAAATAAATCATTCAAGAAGAGAGCATATAATTACCATTGAAGAGCCGATTGAATATGTTTTCAAAGATGATAAGTGCATAATTGACCAAAGGGAAGTTTACCAAGACACCCCGACTTTCGCCGATGCTTTAAGGTCCACCCTGAGAGAAGACCCCGACGTTATTATGGTTGGAGAAATGCGGGACCTTGAAACAATAGCCACTGCCATAACTGCTTCAGAAACCGGTCATTTGGTTTTTGCCACTCTGCACACCAATTCCACCAGTCAAACTATCCACCGCATAATTGATGTTTTTCCTCCCTATCAGCAAAGCCAAATTAGAACCCAGTTAGCTGGTTCTTTGCTGGGAGTGATTTCTCAAAGATTGCTGCCCTCAATTAAAAAAGGCTTTGTGCCGGCCTGCGAAATTATATTCACCAGTCCAGCCATTAGGAACCTAATCAGGGAGAACAAAATTCACGAAATTCCTTCAATTATTGAAACCTCAGCCAAACTCGGAATGATTTCCTTTAATAAAAACCTTACCGAGTTGGTAAAGAAAAAAGAAATTTCAAAAGAGACAGCTATGCTCTATACTTTAAATCCAAATGACCTAAGAACGCGTTTGGAAAGAATATAAACAAACAGCATGAAATTTACCTACAAAGCAAGGACTAAAGAAGGAAAGATTCAGCGGGGAACAGTTGAGGCATCCTCCAGAAAGGTTGCTTTAAGCATTTTAGAAAAATACGGACTTTACGCCACTTTTGTCAGAGAGGAAACCAAAAAAGGATTTTTCGGCAAAGAATTGCCATTTGGCAAGGGAGTTAGCCCAAAGGATTTATTTATTTTCACTCGTCAGTTCGGGGTAATGCTTAAATCAGCCATTCCTCCGGTTGAGGCCTTGCGAGCCCAGGTAGCCCAGACGGCAAACCCAAGTTTTAGAGAGAAAATTTTAAGAATGGCAGAGTCGGTTGAAACCGGAAGTGCTTTGAGTCAAGCTTTTTCTTTGTATCCAAAAATTTTTAACCCTTTTTACACAAGCATTATTAAATCCGGAGAGACAACCGGAAAGGTAGCTGACTCTTTAAATTATTTAGCTGACCATTTGGAAAGAGAATACAATCTTCATCAAAAAATAAGGGGAGCAATGATTTATCCCGCCTTTGTTGTAATGGTCTTTATAGCAGCATTTTTTCTAGTTACTTTTTTTATTGTTCCCAGGCTTACGGAGATTTTACAGACCTTTTCCGGAAAACTTCCAATAGCGACCAGGCTGATGATTTTGTTGTCTAATTTTGTCAGAAAGGGAGGCTGGGTTTTAATAATGGGGGTGCTCGGCGTCCTTTTTTTTCTTCCTCAGTATTTAAAACGTTCCAGCAAGACAAGTG
>CAYYIZ010000031.1:1614-6281 GCA_964472105.1 uncultured Candidatus Saccharibacteria bacterium
TACGATAGAATATCTTTGAAGATACCGGTTCTCGGCGATTTTTACAGGAAAATTTATTTAACCCGCTTCGCTGAAAATCTTTCCGTTTTAATTTCGGCTGGTTTGCCGATTACCCAAGCCCTGAAAATCACCGAGGACATAGTGGAAAATTCTGTTTACAAGAAGATTATAAGAGAAGCCCAAGAAAAAGTAGCCAGGGGAGAAAGGATAAGCGAAGTTTTCAGGGCTTACCCGGAACAAGTTCCCTCTTTTATCAGCCAAATGATTTCAACCGGAGAGGAAACGGGCAGATTGGAAGAGACTTTAATGGATGTAGTTAATTTTTACCGCCAGGAAATAGAAAGAACAGCCGCTAACTTAACGACTATTTTGGAGCCAGCTCTGATTCTTACCCTGGGAATCGGTATAGCCATTTTGGCAGTTTCCATTTTTATCCCATTATTTAAGATAGGAATGGGAGGATTTGGCGGTTAAAACTCGGGCTGTGGATAACTCGGGTTGATTGATTTTAAATCAATGGAAAATGATGTATAATAAAACAAATAATATATTCCGAAGAAAAAAGGTCGCTTCTTTACAAAAAATAACTAAGAAAAATGAAATTACAAAAAGCGAAGGGTTTCACCTTAATTGAATTGCTGGTAGTTATTGCCATTATTGGAATTTTAGCCTCAATTGTCTTGGTCAGTTTCCCGGGAGCTACCAAGAAAGCAAAGGACTCGCGAATTGTTGCAGCCATTGGTCAAGCAAGAACAGTAATGACATATGTTAATGCCAATGACGGAGACTTTGATGCCTTCAGTTGTACTCACGGCGATATGACCGCTCTTTGCGCTGATGCTGCAGACAATCATCCGACAAAGGGAACGAATCCAACCATTGCCATTTCTCCAGCAACTAATTCTACTGCCGCTTGTATTTATTCTCTGTTGAATGCCAAGTCCGATTATTGGTATTGCGGCGACAGCACCGGAAAGGCTGATTTTCTGTCTGGAGCTGCTAATAACCCGGGGCCTACTTGCGGCGGCGCCTCTAATAATGGTACTTGCGGATTCTAATTAACGATAATTTTAACAAAAGACTGCCCGGGATTTCTCTACGGGCAGTTTTTTGTTAAAATAGGGTAATGAATTTTGGTTTCTGGCTAATTATTTTTATCTTCGGAACTTGTCTCGGCAGTTTTTTGAACTGCATAATTTATAGATTAGAGAATAGGCAAAGCTTCCTAAAGGGTCGTTCTTTTTGTCCGAATTGCCAACATCAATTAACCTTTTTTGACTTAATGCCAATTTTGAGTTTTGTGATTTTAAGGGGAAAATGCAGATATTGCGGCAAAAAGATCTCTTGGCAGTACCCGGCAGTTGAAATAGCTGCTGGGATTTTATTTTTGTTAATTTTCTTGCGCTTCACTGTTTATCCCGTATGGCCCAGCGGAACTTTGCCGTTTATCATTTACTTATTCATTATTTCTTCTCTTTTAATCATTATTTTTGTTTATGACCTAAAACATTATATTATTCCCGACAAAGTAATTTATCCCGCGATTGGGCTTGTATTTCTCTACCGTTTATTTGAAAGTTTTGGATTTAATGTTTCAAGTTTCCTGCCTGCCGGTCAGGCAGACATGCTTCAGGTTTCAAGAAGCTTTTTGGGCTTTTTATTGACTGGTATTTCAGCAGGGGCATTTTTTTTCTTGCTTTGGCTATGTTCTCAAGGTAAATGGATGGGACTGGGAGACGTAAAGCTGGCATTTTTCATCGGGCTGTTTTTGGGATTGCCCAATGTTTTAGCGGCAATGTTTTTAGCTTTCTTTATTGGTGCTATAATAGGAACAGGGTTGATAATTGGCGGCAAAAAAACCCTAAAGAGTCAAGTTCCTTTCGGACCATTTTTAATCGCTGGCACCTTTCTTGCTCTTTTTTGGGGAAGAGAAATTATTAATTGGTACCTCAATCTTGTAACTTAAAACTTTATGAACAAGGGTTTTACCTTAATTGAGCTTCTTGTCTCAATAACAATTATAGGAATTCTCTCTTCGGTTCTATTTTTAGGGAAAACAGGGGAAGAAGAAAAATTAGTCCTCCAAAGAGCGATTTATCAGTTAGCTCAAGATTTAAGAGAGACCCAGGAGATGGCTATGGGGACCGGAGAATTCAGCTGCAACGGAAGTTTTGCCCACAGTTTTGGGGTTTATTTTCATCAGGTTAAAAATTCTTACATTATTTTTGCTGATTGCAATGATAACCGAGGAAAAGACAGCTCCGATAAAGAAATAAAAGAGGTTGAGTTAGGAAAAGGAGTTATGGTTTACGACATATCTCCATCGGTTCCCTCAACTGTTGTTTTTACTCCTCCCGACCCTATTATTTTTATAAATAAAAAGGAATGGGTAGATTATGAATGTATAGTCACTTTTACCTTAGAGGCAGACCCTGACAACCCCGCTAATCAAAAGAAGGTGAAAATAAACTCGGCTGGGAGAATAGAAATAGAATAAATATGAATTCTAAATCCAAGGCCTTTACTTTAATTGAAGTAATGGTAGCTATCTCGGTAATGCTTATTGGGATTGTGGGGCTTTATGCCCTTGTTCCCAAAGTAGTTTCCATTACCGGAGCTAATAATAATAAATTTACTGCCTCTCAACTTGCCAGAGAGGGAATTGAGATTGTCAGAAACATTCGGGATACCAACTGGCTTGAGGGAGAGAATTGGCAGGAAGGGTTGGATAGCGGAAATTGGAGAGCTCAATACGATAAAGAATTCTTGCTTAGTTTCTCCGACGAACCTCTAAAGATTAACGGCAATGGTTTCTATAATTACGAGAGCGGCGAAACAACTAAATTTAAAAGAAAACTCTCTCTTTCCTATCCGGAAGCAGACGTTTTAAACATTAAAGTTCAAGTAATTTGGTCGGGAGAGGGTTCGCCCTTTGAGGTGGAAGAGAATCTATATGACTGGAGATAATAAAAATATGAAAAATAAAGGGTTTACCCTTGTTGAACTTCTGATTGCTATGACAATTTTCTCTGTTATTATTACGGCCGCTTTAGGGCTTTTTGGTTCTGCTTTCCATTACCAGCGAATAAGTTTGGACTCTGCTTATCTTTTAAATAGCGCTTCTTATATCACGGAATATATCAGCCGGGCTTTGCGAATGGCTAAAAAAGACATTGGAGGAATTTGTATTACTTCTAAATATAATTTTGAAAATCCGGGAGGTGATACTTCAAGGGTTAGGTTCTTGAACTATGACGACGAATGTCAAGAATTTTATCTTGCCGGCGAAATACTCAAGGTGGAAAAAGAAGGAGTCGGGCAGGACTTAACCCCGTCAGACCTGACTGTTGAAAGTTTACATTTTGAAATAATCGGTGAAAGCCAAGCCGATAAAATTCAACCCAAAGTAACCTTTAACTTAAAATTAAAAAATAACGACCAGCAGTTAGATTTTCAGACAACAGTTTCCCAAAGGAATTTAGATGTTAAGTACTAATAAAAATATGGAAAAAGGAGTTTCTCTCTATATAACTATTGTTGTCCTTTCCGTTTTAACGGCTAGTCTCTTGGCGTTAGTTGGCATCTCGGTAAGCCAGCTCAAGATTATCCAGACGGCCGGTAATTCAGTAATCGCTTTTTATGCGGCTGACACCGGAGTAGAACATTGTCTGCAGAGAATTCGTAAAGAAGGGAATTTCAGTGATTTTTCCGGTAATGTTGGTGAAGCTTCTTATAACGTTTCCATCTCTCTCGGCACGGAAACAATTATTAAATCAACAGGAACTTACCGCAATACAAAGAGAGCAATTGAGACAAGATATTGAAGCATCAATGACTAAATCCGAGGCAAAAATAAGAATTGTCAGGCTTAAAAAGGTGATTAACTATCACCGTTATTTATATCATGTTCTTAATACCCAGGAAATTTCAGAAGGGGCTTTGGATTCTTTAAAACACGAACTTTATCAACTGGAAAATACTTTCCCGGAACTCCGAACTCTTGATTCTCCCTCTCAAAGAGTGGCCGGGGAGCCATTGAAAGGATTTAAGAAAGTAAAACACGAAGTGCCAATGCTCTCAATTGAAGATGTATTCAGTCAAAAGGAACTTGAGAATTGGCAGGACTATTTAAAACGATTGCTTCCCGGTCAAAAGTTTGACTATTTCGCTGAAATGAAGATAGATGGTTTTGCCATTTCTTTGGTTTACAAAAATGGAATTTTCCGGCAGGGCTCAACCAGGGGAAACGGGCTTTTGGGAGAAGACGTTACCCAAAACTTAAAAACCATAGAAAGTATTCCCTTAAAACTTGAACTTCGCGGAAAACTCCCCTCAACGGCAATTAAAAAAAAGTTAAATGAATTAATCAATAAAGGAGAAATTGAAATTCGGGGAGAGGTCTATATGGAAAAGAAAGATTTTGAAAAGTTCAAGCCGACCTATGCCAATCCCCGGAACTTGGCGGTTGGTTCAATAAGACAGCTTAACCCGAGATTAGCCGCTTCCCGGCCTTTAAAATTTTTAGCTTACGCCCTTACTACCGATTTAGGACAAACACTTCATTCTCAAGAGCATCAAATTTTACCCTGTCTTGGATTTAAAACAGACCCGGGGAAAATCTGCCAGAGCCTAAAAGGAATTGTAAATTTTTGGCAGGAAGTGAGCCA
>CAYYIZ010000032.1:0-6093 GCA_964472105.1 uncultured Candidatus Saccharibacteria bacterium
TTTGATTCTGAGAAACTTCTCTTGGCTGAAGAACGCGGGCAAGAAGCCATTAAATTGTCCCCGACTAACCAGCAGGCGTATTGGGTTTTAGCTCAAACCAAACTTTATCAGGAAGATTTTGAGGGTGCTTTGAGTTTAGCTGAGAAAGCGATAGCTCTTGAGCCCAAATGGTTTCAATCCCACCAGATTGCCGTTCAGGTTGCTAAATTTGCCGGGGGGCAGGAATTAGCCGAAAAGTTTGCCCAAGAAGCCCTTGAAATTAACCCTGACTGGGAAGAAAGAATCAAACCCTTTCTCGGGGAAAATTAGGGTTGACAAAGATAGAGTAATTTGTTAACATTGAACAAGTGAGGGTTTAATCATCCTTCGGGGTGATTCTTCATTCTATGTCGGCGAAAAGCTTTGGGGATTTCCAAAGCTTTTTGCTTTTAATAATTTCTTAACACCTTTTTCAAAATACCAATCATTTTTTCAATGTCTTCTTCTTTATAAAAGTTTTGCAGAGGAAAATTAATAATTCTTTGAGCGGCGGCAACCGTGTTTTTAAATTCGGAGAGATTAATATTATATTCTTTTTGAACTTCTTTGTTCAAGATAATCGGCGTATGCCAGATTCTGGTGGCGAATACCCCGTGCCATCTTAAATCTTTAACCAATTTGTCTCGGTTTAAATTAGAGGGCGCCAAAGCTGAAAGATAGCAAAAAACATTGTCTTTTGCCTCCTGAGTTTCAAAGCCCAAAAGCTTGAGAGATTTTTGAAACTGTTTAGCCAACTCAACTCTTTTTTCTAAATCTTTTTCAAAATCTTTCAGAAAAGCCGAGAAAAAATTTAAAGAAACTCGATTAATTTTTGAAGATTTCCCCTTTTTTTCTTTTTTCAGCATCTTTGGAGCAATTTCTGAACCGAATTTTTTGAAAAGGAAAGCGAATAAAGGAAAACAATTTAAGAAAGAAAGAAAATCGCGGAAACTAAAGGAGGTTTCCGAAAGATTTACTTCCAGATTATTTTTAGAAACGACCATTCCACCCCTTAAGCTGGGAAGTTGTTTAGATAAACTGAAGAAGCTGACATCAGCGAAATTACCAGCGTATTTTCCCTGCTCTTTTGCCCCAAGAGCATGTGAGCCGTCCTCAATAACCAAAAGACGGTGATTTTTCGCCGCCTCTAATATTTTTTCCAAGTTAGCCGGTAATCCGTAACTATGACAAACAAGGATTGCTTTTGACTGAGGAGTGATTTTTTTTAGAATTTCCTCAGGATTGATATTGAAAGTTTTTAAGTCAATGTCTAAAAATCGGGGAGCAATCTTATATTTTTTCAAAATCGGATAAAAAAGGTCGCAAATGTAAGATGGCATTAATATTTCAGAGTTCTCTAAATTGAATTTCTCAACAATTATCTTAAATCCCGTTCTTCCCATATCAGTGAACAAAAAATGTTTTGCCGGGAAAAGAGGAGAAAGAAAGTTTTTTAAATATTCCGGGCTTGTCTTCCCGAAAAAACTTAAGAGAATTTTCTTGAAATTCGCTCTGGTCAATTTTATTTGAGGATGGGTAAAATACATTATGTTCTTTTAATTGTATCATTTTTGCCCTATTTTTTAAAATGTTCTATAATAGAATTGGGTCGGGAGCAGGCCCTCACTAAAGACTTAGAATTGGAGGAAAACCCTCCCGGCCCATTATTTTAGATTTAAATTTCAATGAAACTTCTTTCGGGAATTCAGAAAAATATCCCGTTAAAAAACCAGACAACATTTAAAATTGGGGGAAAGGCGAAGTATTTTTTCCAAGCCAAAAGCAAAGAAGAATTAATAAAGGCAATAGAGTTTGCCCAAAGCGCCAAATTGCCCTTTTTTATTTTAGGAGGAGGAAGCAATGTTTTGGTTTCTGATAAAGGATTTCAAGGACTGGTGATTAAAATTAAAATGTCAAAGGTTAAATGCCCTGCCTTGCCGGCAGGCAGGCAGAGCCCAAAAATTTATGCTGAGGCAGGGATAAAGTTAGGAACTCTTTTAAAGTTGGCAACAGGAAACAATTTAGCCGGTCTTGAATGGCTGGCTGGAATTCCCGGAACAGTGGGAGGAGCCGTTTATGGGAATGCGGGAGCTTTTGGGGGAGCCATCAGCGACATTGTTAAAAAAGTTGAGGTTTTAGATACTTGCCAATTAAAAATTAAGAATTATAAATTAAGAAATTGCCAGTTCAACTACCGAAACAGCATCTTTAAAAAAAAGAAGAATTTGTTGATTCTCTCTTGCTTTTTTCGTTTAAAAAAGGGGAATAAAAAGGAAATTAAAGAAAAGATAAAATATTTTTTAGATTACCGAAAGAAAAATCACCCCCTAGAACTTCCTTCAGCTGGCAGTATATTTAAAAATCCCGGCAAGTCGGCCAGAGAGTTAATTGAAAAATGCGGACTGAAGGGAAAAAGAATCGGCAGGGTTGAGGTTTCAACCAAGCATGCGAATTTTATTGTTAATCTTGGAGAGGGGAGGGCAGAGGATGTTCTAAGTTTAATAAATTTGATTAAAAAGAAGGTAAAGAAAAGATTTGGAGTTGAGCTCCGAGAGGAAATTAAGTTTTTAGGTTTTTAACCATTGACAAACTTTTTTGAGGTGAAATAATAAAATAACGAAACACTGAAACAAAATTTTAAGGCAGATAGAGAAAAGTCGACTATTTGCTAGAATTTAAAATCTTCTCAAAAAAAAGAAATGGCTAAGAAAAAGAGAGCCGCCAAGAAAAAGAAAACTACAAAGAAGACCACCCGAAAGAGAAAAAAAAGATAAGAGATTTTGTAGAATTCTTCTCAACCGAGCACATAACGCTTTATGTGCTCGGCTGTTTTTTTAGAAGCTTGAAACGAAACTCTCTTTGTTTTATAATAAGTTATTCAATTAGTATGCAGATAATTATTAAAGCAACAAACATAGAATTAACAGATGGTTTGAGGAGTTTTATTGAGGAGAAAATTGGAGAGCTTGAAAAATTTTTAGAAAATAGAACCGAGGCCTTTGTTGAAATTGGCAAGCCTTCTTATCATCACCAAAAGGGCAATGTTTTTTACGCCGAATGCCAAATTCCTTTGCCCGGAAAGGGAGTGAGAAGCGAGGCCCAAGGAAAAAACCTGAAAGGAGCAATCGTTGAAGTAAAAGATGAGCTTCAAAGGGAGTTAAAAAAATACAAGGGAGTTCAAATTCAGAAAATTAAAAGAAACCAAAGGAAGAATTAGAAAAGAAATTAACCCGAGGGTAGTTTCCGAGGGCTTATTTAGAAGAATTATGAGTTTTCTTTCAAAAATTTTTACCGACCCGAACGAGCGGTATTTAAAAAAGCTTCAGCCAACCATTGCTCAGATAAATATGCTTGAACCGAAGTTCGAGCATTTTTCTAATGATGAGCTCAAGCAAAAAACCAAAGAATTCAAAAAGAGGATTGAAAAATCCTCTCCAGAAGAGATTTTGCCAGAGGCCTTTGCCCTGGTTAGGGAAGCCGCCAAAAGAACACTAAGGCAGCGCCATTTTGACGTTCAACTGATTGGAGGAATTGTTTTGCATCAGGGAAAAATTGCTGAAATGAAAACAGGCGAAGGTAAAACCCTGGCTGCCACCTTGCCAATTTACCTAAATGCTTTAACGGGAAAAGGAGTTCATATTGTTACCGTTAACGACTATTTAGCCAAGCGCGATACAGTTTGGATGGGCCAGATATATCATCTGTTGGGTTTGTCGGTTGGTTGTATCGTGCATGAAGCAGGTTATATCTATGACCCAGAATACCAAGAAGAAATTAAAAATGACGAAAAAGAACGTGATAAAGAGCGGGATTTACTTGGGAGTTTTAAGGTGGTAGAAGGTTATTTGCGGCCGGTTTCCCGAGCCGAGGCCTGCGGAGCCGATATTACTTACGGCACCAACCACGAGTTTGGCTTTGATTATTTAAGAGATAATATGGCTCCAACCGTTCAAAAACAGGTTCAAAGGGGATTTAATTTTGCCATTATTGATGAAGTTGATTCAATTCTGATTGATGAAGCCAGAACTCCTTTAATTATCTCTCAGCCGGATTCAGAATCACCTGAGCTTTATAAGGATTTCTCGAGAATTATTCCCCAACTGAAAGAGGACATTGATTACAACATTGATGAAAAACAGAAAACAGCAACCTTAACCGAGGAAGGAATTAATAAGGTTGAAAAGATTTTGCACGTTGACAATATCTACCAAGACAAGGGAATGAAATATCTTCACCATTTAGAACAGGGATTGCGGGCTCAAGCCATTAATCCAGCTACTGGTCAATCATTGTTTGCTCGCGACAAAGATTATGTGGTGAAGGAAGGAAAAGTAATTATCGTAGATGAATTCACCGGCAGGTTACTGCCGGGCAGAAGATATTCGGGGGGGCTGCACCAAGCCATTGAGGCTAAAGAGGGGGTCTTCGTTCAACCGGAATCAAAAACATTAGCCACCATCACTTTCCAAAACTATTTCAGGTTTTATAAAAAATTAGCCGGTATGACCGGCACCGCTCTGACTTCAGCTGAGGAATTTGATAAAGTTTATCATCTTGAGGTAGTTGCTGTTCCAACGAACAAGCCGATGAAAAGAAAGAGCTTGCCGGACCTCGTTTACAAAACGGAAAAAGGGAAATTCCAAGCGATAGTTGAGGAAATAAAAGCTTGCCATAAAGGAGGTCAGCCGATTTTAGTAGGGACAACTTCTATTGAAAAAAATGAGTATTTGGGGAAACTTTTAGAGAGAGAGGGAATATCCTGCCAGATTTTAAATGCCAAACATCACGATAAAGAAGGCCAGATTATTGCTCAAGCTGGAAGATTGAGCGAAGTTACCGTAGCCACCAATATGGCAGGAAGAGGAGTGGACATAATTTTGGGCGGTAATCCTCCGAACAGGGAAGAAGCCGAGAAAATTAAGCAGCTTGGCGGTTTGCGCGTTATTGGCACCGAACGCCACGAAGCGCGAAGAATTGACAACCAGCTTCGGGGCAGGGCCGGCAGACAGGGAGACCCGGGAGTTTCCCAATTTTTTGTTTCTTTAGAAGACGCTCTCTTGCGGGTATTTGGCGGGGAACGAATAAAAAGTTTAATGGAGCTCTTGAAGATTCCGGAATCGCAGCCAATTGAGGCAAAGATTATTTCCCGGGCCATTGAAAAAGCCCAAAGCTCGGTTGAAGGAATGAACTTTGATTTGAGGAAGCATGTTTTGGAATATGATGACGTAATCTCAAAGCACCGAAACAAAATATATGATATGCGAGAAGAAATTTTAAAAAAATCTTACCAAGAACTCCAGAAGTTTGCCAAAAACCTTGTTAACAAGGAAATTGAAAAGCTGGTTGAGGTTAATCAGACCGAGAGCAGTTTCAGCTGCCGGGAGATTTTTGAAGAGATAAAAACTATTTTTCCGGTTTCCGAAGAGATTCATTCTGAAATAAAAAAAATCACAGACCCCCAAAAACTTAAAGATTATTTAAATTCCCTGGCTGAAATTGTTTTTCAGAAAAAAGAAGAGAGGGAAGGGAAGGAGAATATGGAGAAGATTTTAAGATTTGTTTGTTTGCGGGCAGTAGATATTTTTTGGCTGGAACATTTGGAAACAATGGAATATTTAAGAGATTCGGTAAGATTGCGGGCTTATGGTGGCAGAGATCCGTTGGTTGAATATAAAACCGAGGGTCATAAAATTTTCCAAGGAGTTTTAGCCCAGATTGACTCCCAAATTTCAAGAACGCTTTTCAAACTAACCAGCAAAACTTGAAAAGGAAGTAAGCTTTTGTTAAATTAAAACAAATATAATGAAAAAAAAGACCTTCATTAGTTTAATAATAATTGTTGTTTTGGCTTTTTTTGTTTTAAACTCAATTTACCCAAAATATCTAAATCAAGGGTTAAGCTACCTTAACTCAAGAACCTTTTTAAGCTTACCCTTATTTCCGGAGAGTCCTTTTCGCTTAGGTCTTGACCTGCAGGGAGGAAGCCATCTGGTTTACGAAGCCTCTCTGGCAGAAATTGAAGAGAAGGAAAGGGGAGAGGCAATGCAGGGATTAAGAGATGTTATTGAAAGAAGG
>CAYYIZ010000033.1:0-6093 GCA_964472105.1 uncultured Candidatus Saccharibacteria bacterium
CTGACGAGCTTCTTCTGCTTCTTCTGGTGTCATTTCTCCGACCCTAACGGCAAAGGTTTGGGAAATCATTAGTTGCTTTACAGCACAATGAGGTTGATACTTCTCCTCCAGAATCTATACAAGCCTGCTCTTTTTCGGTTAGCTCTTCGGGTGTTGTGGTTGATTGATAAAGCCAATAACCCAATCCCGCAACAACGATTATAATGACGATGGCAATTATTGTTTTTGACATATTATTTTATTGTTAAACTTAATCCAATCTTTCATTTTTATTCTCTTCTGGTAATTTTTTTCCAAATCTTCCAAAGGCTTTCAAAATTTCCAGAGGCACGGCAAAAATAATCGTATTTGATTTATCAGAGCTAATATCATTGATTGATTGAAGAGTTCTTAAATGAAGGGCTCCCTCAGCTTCTGACAGAGTTCTGGCGGCTTTTGCCATATTATCGGCAGCGATTACCTCTCCCTCAGCTTTAATAATTATTGCTCTTTTTTCTCTTTCTGCTTCGGCCTGCTTACCAATCACCCTTTTCATTTCTTCTGGTAAAGTTATGTCTTTTAATTCCACGTTATTGACTTTAATTCCCCAGGGGTCAGTGGCCTTATCAATAATATCTCTTATGTTTTCTGAAACCCTGTCTCTTTGGCTGAGAAGCTCGTCTAAATCCACCTGGCCCACGGCATTTCGCATGGTTGTTTGGGCTAATTGTGAGATGGCATAGAAAAAATTCTCTACCTCCAAAACCGCCTTGCTGGCCTCCTGAACTTTATAATAAATAACCGCGTTAACGCTAACTGAGATATTGTCTTTAGTAATTGCCTCCTGATTTGGTACGTCTACCGCCTTCACCCTTAAATCTATCTTTCTATAAGAATAGAAAATCGGCCAGATCAATCTCCAGCCAGGCTTCATTAGACCAATGTACTTTCCCAGCCTAAATTTAACTCCATTTTGATACTGATTAATCTGCCTGATAGAGATTAAAACTATAAAGCCAATTACTCCTAAAATTATCCAGATTGTATTTGGCATATTTTTTATTAATAATTAATCTTTTCGACTTTTCTTAATTTTACCATAATAAAAAACCAAGGCAATCGTTTCCTTGGCGATTTTGATTTGTTTATTCGTATCTCAGGGCATCTATCGGGTTTAATTGAGCGGCTTTGCGGGCGGGATAAATTCCAAAGATAAGTCCGATAGCTGCTGAAACCCCTACTCCCAAAGCGACTGCCCGGAGAGGCAGAATGAATCCCCAAGAGGCCTCAAAAAAATAACCAAAAGCTAAAGAGCCGGCAAAAGAAATTAAAGCTCCAAACAAAATCCCCAAAAGGCCGCCCAAAACGGTAAGAAAAACCGCTTCCAATAAAAACTGGGCTAAAATATCTTTTTTCTTCGCGCCAACCGCTTTGCGAAGACCGACTTCTCTGGTTCTTTCGGTTACCGAAACCAACATGATATTCATAATACCAATTCCTCCCACCAACAAAGAAATACCGGCAATTGAGGAAAGGAGAATGGTAAAAATGCCGGTTATATTTCCCAATATCTTGGCTGTCTCTTTCTGACTCATTACCTTAAAATCATCCTTTGCCGGATCACCTTCCGGATTATAAATATTATGTCTTTCGCGCAGGACTAAACGGATGTCATCTACCGCCTCATCAATAACTTTTTCGCTTTTAGCTTTGGCAATAATCCATGTTATGTGATCCTGTCCCAATAAAAGTTTTTGGCAAGTGATAATAGGTAAATATAAACTTTCGTCCAAATCCATAAAGGCCTGAGGTCCTAATTCTTCCGCCACCCCAATCACCTTAAAGTTTGTCTTTTTAATCCTGACGGTTTTACCGAGAGGATTTTCTTCCCCAAATAAATCCTGTTTAGTTTTATAACCCAAGACGGCCACTTTAGCCATTGACTTAACGTCCTCGTCAGTCAGTCCCCGACCTAAAATAAAATTAATGTTGGTTATTTCTGAAGCTTCCGGGGTAGTCCCTAAAAAAGTGACTTTTTTGCTCTCTGTCTCATAAACTATTCTGTCCACCCCCATAACAAAAGGGGCAGCCATTTCTATGGTCTGTATCTTTTCAAGAGCTGCAGCATCCTCGTATTTAAGGGTCTTAATTTCAGATTCCTCCATCATTGACTGCATCATTTGTCCGCTTTCCATTCTTTCTGACCAAGCTCCCGGCTCAACAAAAATATTGTTTGAGCCCAAAGAAGCAATCTGACCGAGAATCAAGCTTTCAGCTCCCTGGGCAATGGAAATCACTCCAATTACCGCAGCAATGCCAATAACTATCCCTAAAATAGTGAGGGCAGAGCGGCTTTTATTGGCTCGGACTCCATCTAAAGCAGTAAAAAAAGATTCGGATAATTTCATATGTTATTTGTTCAGCTCTTTTTGGTCTCTGGCGTACAAACGATGATCAACTTCCTTGTCTGAAACTATTTTTCCGTCTCTAAGTTGAATAATTCTTTTGGCGTGGGCTGAGGTATATTTCTCGTGGGTGACCAAAACAATGGTGTGTCCCTTTTCATTTAATTCCTGAAGAAGAGCCATTATTATGTTGCCTGATTTTGAATCCAAGTTTCCGGTTGGCTCATCAGCAAAAATAATTGAGGGGTTATTGACTAAGGCCCTGGCAATAGCCGCCCTCTGTTGCTCCCCTCCCGACAACTGATTGGGATAAAAATTAATTCGATGATTGAGCCCAACTTGCTCAATGGCCGTTTCAACTAACTCTTGGTCCTTTTCTTTTTTAAACCCGCTGTAAACTAAAGGCAGCTTAACGTTATTAAACACGGTGGTTCGGCGCAAAAGATTATAGGATTGGAAGATAAAGCCCATCCGTTTATTCCTGATTCGGGCTAATTCATCATCGGTTAGTTCATCCATGCTTTTCCCCTCAAATTCATAAACTCCAGAGGTCGGCCGGTCAAGAAAACACATAATGTGCATCAAAGTGGATTTTCCGGAACCGGAGGGTCCCATAATGGCCACGAATTCTCCCTGGGAAATTTTAAAAGAAACTCCTTGAAGAGCCGGAGTTTCAATAGCATCATCTCGATAAATTTTTGCAAGATTTTTCGCTTCAATCATAATCTTACCTCTTTATCTTATTTCTTTTTAACAAAGGTAATAATCTTATCGCCTTCTTTTATTCCCGATAAAATCTCTATCTCGCCTTCATTGCCACGAATACCGGTTTCCACCTGGACTTCTTTAATTTCTTCTCCTTCTAAAACCCTGACAATCTTCTGTCCGTTTTTGGTTAAAACTGCCCGCTGGGGAATGCGGAGGACATCTTCCCGCAAATCAGTAATAATATCAACATTGGCTGTCATTCCGGATTTAATCCCCTCTTTCGCTTCCTCAAACCCGGCCGTTACCCTGTAATAAACCACTCCTTGAATAATAGTTTCTGCCGGCTCAATATCTATCACTTTTCCTAAAAATTTATAATCAGGGAAAGCGTCTAAAGTAATTTCTGCCGAATCTCTTAGATTTACCTTCCCTATGTTAATCTCAGAAATATCAACTTCAATTTGAAAATTATCTAAACCGATTATTGAGACTATTGCCTCCTGAATTGTTGCTGTTTCTCCCTCTTCTTTCTTAATATCGGTAACTATGCCGTTTAGAGGAGCCGTTAAACTGGCTTTGGCCAAGTTTTGTCTAGTTTCAGCAAGTACAGCTTCAGCTTGCGCTAATTTAGCCTGAGCCAAATCAACATCGTGCTCTCGGGGAGAAGCTTTTATTTGAGCTAATTTATCTTCAGCAGTTTTAAGGTCTCCCTCGGCTGTATTTAGCGTATTTTGGGCAGTATCTAAACTGGACTGAGCAGTGTTAGTATCCAATTGATTGGTCAGCCCGGTGGAAGAGATGGTTTGTTGAGAATTTACGATATTGGTCAGGGCGGTAATGACATTTGACTTTTGAGTATCTAAGGAAGTTTTATTAGCGCTGGAAACTGCATTGCGGTAAATCGGTTCATCGCACATCTCCCGAACAACTGCCAGATTTTGAGATGTTGAGTTAAGAGCGTCTTTCATTTCCGAAAGGGCAACGTCAATATTTTCGTTCGTCGGATTATCTTTGGCAACATCAAGATAAGATTTCGCCCGATTCATTACTTCTTCTATTGCCTCTTTACCTCCCTTTACTTTAATGCTTTCTTGGTCGCTACCGGTAAAATAATTTGTTTGAATTGAATCCACGGTATTAAAGGCATTGTAAAGTTTTAGATAGGAATCTTCTAAGGTATTCAGAGCATCTCCGTAATCCTGATTAAGATTTTCTTCTGCGGTGGCTTCAACGTCTGTTAAATTTTGCTCAGCATTTTCTAAAGAAATTTGAGCATTTTGAAGAGCAATCTCTGCATTTTCTACGGCAGTTTCATAAACCTTAATTTCCTCCTGGCTTGCCCCGGCTAAAATTTTCTCTAAGTCGGCTTGAGAGACGTCTCGAGCGGCCGCCGCCTCTAAAACTTTAATGTTCAACTCAACAGTGTCAAGAACCGCCAAAACCTGGTAGGAGTTTACCTGCTCTCCAACCTCTACCTTTATTTGTTTAATCTTGCCTTGAATCTCAAATTGTAAATCTATCTTCTTCTGGGGAACTACTTCGCCGGTTGCTGAAACCAATTGAACAACGTCTCCCCTTTCAACGTAAGCAAAATCATAGGGAAGCTCTTTTGTTCTGGAAAAATATTTATAGCTTCCCGCAGCTGCCACTGCTATCAAAATGAAAATAATGATAATTGTTTTTGATTTTGAAGACATAAAGGTGTGGAATTTATTTGATTAACTGCTCTTATTCTACTAAAAAATCTCATTCGGGGCAACTCTTTGGAGCTGACTTCTCCCCTATCTAAAACAAAAGAATCTTTTCTAATAGATTCTTTTGTTTCTTGATTTTTAGTCTTCTTTAAAACCTTTCTTTATTAAATCCTTTGCCATCGCCGGAGAACTTCCTGAAAGGCCTTTTCTCCATCGGCTTGGCTTCATCTACTACAATGCTTCTTCCGTCTAATTCTTTTCCATTAAACATTTCTATCGCTTTTTTTGCTTCTTCATCTGAAGACATCTCCACAAAACCAAATCCTTTTGACCTGCCGGAAAATTTATCCATTATGATAGAAGCAGAATCTACCGTGCCGGCTTGAGAAAACAAATCTTTTAAACTGTCTTCTGTCGTGTCAAAAGAAAGACTTCCTACATAAATCTTTTTTGCCATTTTTTTTGAACTTGTTAAACTTATCGACCTACTTCTGAGTTTCCACAGAAAGTTATTTTAAGTATACACATAACACTTATTTTGTCAAATCAAATAATCCACTTATTCAGGAAATAGACAACTTTATCGCTTTGATAAAAAGAAATGTCGTCTGGTTTAATCGCCAGACGACATTTGGCTTCTCTATATCCGGACCAATGAATTTTTGAGTTCAACTCGAAATCTTGCAAGCGCTTGCTTTTTGGTATCGTATTCAATAAGCGCAATTACCGCAGGATTTCCTCTTAACAATCGAGAGATTTTCCTTTGTATAAGTTTTTTCCGTTCACAAAGAATCATCACCGGAACATCGGCATTATTAGCCATTTCTACCTCGATGCCTCCTCCCCACGAAGGAGCAACAGCAACCACAATAAGGAGCGAAGTACGTTCGCATACTTGATGTCTTTCTGCCATATCAACTTCCACGGGAAGAAAACCGGAATGTTTTATCGGATCGTAATGTTCGTGAGGAACAAATGCTCTTTTCCCGGTTACCTCTTCGCAGACATCAGCAATATTTTCATAGAAAGTTTTAGTCGGCTTCTGCTGCTTAGGAGACAACTCGGTTAATGGTGCACACACATAAGCACATTTGTCATTCATTTTTCTGCCTCCCCTTTTTCTATATAAAATGAACTACAATTACATAATAAATACTATGATATAGCTTTGTCAAGTAAAAATTTTAGGCAAGCGCTTCGACGAACTCAGTCTAAACAAAAAACCGCCTGATTGACTATAAAAAAATCAAGCCCGAGAACGGGCTTGATTTTTATCTGTCTGATTTTACTGAATCAATCCTTCGGTT
>CAYYIZ010000034.1:0-3675 GCA_964472105.1 uncultured Candidatus Saccharibacteria bacterium
CCATAAAAACGTTTCTCAGGTTATAACTTTAATTTTAAAGGAATATAGAAATATCCGAGAAAAAAAGATTTCAAAGGAAGAACTCCAAAAGGCCAAAGATTATTTGAAGGGAATTTTCAATTTGAGCTTGGAGCTGTCGGATAGCCAGGCCTCCTTTTATGCCGGGCAGGAATTGCTGGCTGAGAAGATTTTGACACCAAAAGAAAAATGTGACAAAATTGATGAAGTTAGCCAAAAAGATGTTCAAAAGGCGGCAAGAGCTCTCTTTAAGCCAGAGCGATTGAATTTAGCTTTAATCGGGCCTCATAAGAATAAATCAAAGTTTCAGCAATTGCTAAAACTTTAAACCATTATATGAGTCAGCAAGCGATCACTATCAGCTGGGGAACAATTTTAAAAATTTTGGCGGCAGTTATTTGCCTTTATATCCTTTACCTGATTAAGGACATTATTGTCTGGTTTGTCTTTGCTTTAATTATTGGCATTTTGTTCAATTTCATAATTGATTTTCTGGAGAAAAAGAAAATTCCCCGGGTGGCGGCAACCATTATTTTATACCTTGGCATATTTGCCGCTTTAAGTTTTTTCATTTACAAAACTGCCCCCATCTTGCTTTCAGAGATTAAGGGGTTCAGCCAGAATCTACCCCAGTACCTTCAGAGGATATCGCCATTTTTTGAAAAAATAGGAGTTGAAACTTTCAGAACCACCGAGAACCTGACTCAAGCCCTGGAACAAAGCTTGGGAAAAGCCAGCGAAAATATCTTTAGTGCCCTCTTCTCTGTTTTTGGCGGGGCGGCCTCCACCTTGCTTATTATATTTTTGGCTTTCTTTATTTCTTTGGAAAGAAATTTCGGGGAAAGAATTTTAGCGGCTCTTGCCCCGAGAAGATACAAGGGTTATCTGCTTGACCTTTGGCGAAGGTCCAAACAAAAGGTAAGCGGCTGGTTTGTTGCCAGAATTATTGGGGCTTTGTTTGTTGGCGGCTTAACTTATCTTATCTTGCGAATCTTAAACGTTGAATACGCCCTTATTTTAAGTTTACTGGCGGGAATTTTAGATTTTATCCCCATTGTTGGTCCTCTTATTGCCGGATTAGCCATAGCATTTATTGTTTCTTTGAATTCTTTATTCCAAGCCGGTTTTGTTCTAATTACCTTTTTTATTATCCAGCTTTTGGAAAACAACCTTCTTTTCCCGCTCATATTCAAAAAGTTAACCGGGCTTCCGCCGGTTTTGGTTTTGGCGGCTTTTGCCGTTGGGGCTAAACTTTGGGGGGTGCTGGGAGCAATTTTGGCCATTCCTTTGGCCGGAGTATTCTTTGAAATTTTAAAAGATTATCTTGCCAGAAGAAAAAGAAACAATGTTGAAACTTTGTCTTCTGAGCAAAGTTTGGAAGATTTATAAGCATCTTTAATTTATGAGCACTCTTTACGTTGTTGCCACTCCCATTGGCAACCTTGGAGACATTTCCTGTCGCGCCCTCAAAGTTTTAAAGGGCGTTGATTTAATTTTGGCTGAGGATACCCGAGTCAGCCAAAAACTTTTAAATCGTTTTGAGATTAAAACCAAAACATTATCTTATCATCAGCACTCAAAGCTTAAAAAAATAAACTACATTTTAGGACTTCTCAAGGAAGGAAAGGATTTGGCTTTGATTTCCGATGCCGGCACCCCTGGTATTTCCGACCCGGGCAACAAGCTAATCGGAGCCATTGCTACTGCTCCCGGGCTTGAAGTAAAAATCGTGCCCATTCCGGGTCCCTCGGCCATAACAGCGGCTGCCAGTGTTGCCGGAATATCAATGGACAAATTCCTGTTTCTGGGCTTTCCCCCGGCCAAGCGCAAAAGAAAAAGATTCTTTGAGGAAATTATTAAATCAAAATATCCGGTAGTCTTTTATGAGTCGCCTTACCGGATAATAAAAAGCTTAGAGGAGTTAAAAATAATAAACAATCAATTATTGACAGTGGTTTGCCAGGAATTAACTAAAAAGTTTGAAACGGTTTATCGGGGAGCAATTGAAGAGGTAATTGGAAAAATCAAAGAAGGTACAATTAAAGGAGAGTTCGTCGTTATCGTAGAAAATAAATAGCCAGCAGCATTACCAAAACTTGGCTTAAAATTCCCCAAAAAAGAGGAATTTTTTTGTTTTCACATTCTTGATTTTCAGGAAAGTGGATTTTCCGCTTAAGACTGTCATACAATTTAAGTAATTTATTTGGAAAGATTAAACCCAAAAAAATGAGGCCGTCCGGCAAGATAGCAAGAAATCCTCCTATTCCAGCCAAGAAGAAATTTTTTGAAAAAATAAAAATGAGAAGGAAGCCCAGGAAAATATCTAAAAATACCTTTAAAAAATCCGGCAAAGATTTACTCCAATTTTTTCTTTGAATATTTTTAATAGAATATGCTGAGTGAGGCAAAGAATCTAAAAAATAATGGCTCAAAAAAGCCAAGAGCAAGGTTAACGGCAAAGGCAGAAATTTAATTTTTGCGACAATTGCCGCCCCGACTAGCAGATGAGGAGTTAAAACCATGAAAATTTACCAAAAATATGATAAGATGATAAAATCATTGCAGCGTATGAAATTATTGTAGCATATGAAAATAAATAATAAAAAATTTTATATCTCTACGGCCATAGATTACGTCAACTCATTTCCCCACTGCGGGCACGCTTTAGAGAAGATACAAGCCGATGTTTTAGCTCGCTATCATCGAGCTTTAGGTAACGACGTTTTCTTTTTAAGTGGCACCGATGAAAATAGTTTGAAAAATATCCGAGCGGCTGAGAAAGAAGGAATCCCGGTAAAAAAATTAGTAGATAGAAATGCTAAAAGATTTTACGAATTAAAAGAAGTTCTCAATTTAACCCTCAATGATTTTATTCGAACTACTGAAAAAAGACATATTAAAGGAGCCCAAAGATTATGGGAGGCTTGCCAAAAAGATATCTATAAAAAGGAATATAAAGGGCTTTATTGTGTTGGCTGTGAGGATTTTTACAAAGAAAGCGAATTAGTAGACGGTCTTTGCCCTGAGCATAAAATCAAACCGGAATTAATTGAGGAAGAGAATTATTTTTTCAAGCTTTCAAAATATCAGGACCAATTAAAGAAGATAATTGAAAGTGATGAAGTAAAAATAATTCCTCAAACTCGGAAAAATGAAGTATTAAGTTTTATTAATTCTGGACTTGGAGACATTTGTGTTTCTAGGGCGGTAGAAAGAACCAAAGGATGGGGAATTGATGTGCCCGGAGATCCCTCCCAAAAAATTTGGTGTTGGTTTGACGCTCTTTCAAATTATATTACTGCTCTGGGATATGGAGAAAATGATAAGAAATTTCAGGAATGGTGGATAGAAAATGAAAATAAATTACATGTTATAGGAAAAGGAATTTTAAGATTTCACTGTGTATATTGGATTGCGATTCTCCTCTCAGTAGAATTGGCATTGCCAAAAACAATTTTTATTCACGGCTACCTAACTTCTAATGGGCAGAAAATGTCAAAGAGTTTGGGCAACGTTATTGACCCTTTTGGATTGGTTGAAAAGTATGGCACCGACGCAGTTCGTTATTTTCTCTTGCGAGAAATTTCTCCAACCGAGGATGGTGATTTCACTTATGAGAAGTTTGAGCAAAGGTATAATTCAGATTTAGCAAAAGGG
>CAYYIZ010000034.1:3685-5880 GCA_964472105.1 uncultured Candidatus Saccharibacteria bacterium
ACTCGGATTTGGCTTCGGGTTTGGGCAATTTGGCAGCCAGAGTCTTGACGATGGCAAAGGGGAAGAATTATGAATCAGGAATTATGAATCAAGAATTTAAAAATGAAATCGAAAAAACTTGGGAAAATTATAAAACTTCTTTGGATGATTTTAAATTTAATGAAGCATTAAGTTTAATTTGGCAATTGATTGGTTTTTGTGACAAATATATTGAAAGAGAACGACCTTGGGAGAAATCTGACAATCAATTGTCAGTTATCAATAATCTTTTAATCACTCTGGCTCATGTGGCTAGCTTGCTCCAGCCATTTCTACCAGAAACTTCGGAGAAAATTTTCAACCAACTTGGCATAAAACCGATTTACCCCGTTAGAAAATTTCCGATTTCTAACGGGGCAGGCAAAAAATGGAAATTCAAAATCAAAAAAGCAAAACCCTTATTCCCCAGAATTTAAGTTTGACTTTTTAAGAAAAAACGCTAAAATTTTAAGAATAACGGAATTTGAAAAAAATAAATTAAAAAGGAGGTGAAGCTCTTTTAAAAATATTTAGGCTAAGCAAAGAATACAGATTATAGGAGGAGAGAAAATGAGAACAGATGGATTTCTTAGACGATATGAGGGTAATCCTATATTGACTCGAGAGCAATGGCCCTACGATGAGGTAAATGCAGTTTTTAATCCCGGCGCTGTGAAGTTTAATAACGAGACAATCTTATTGGTACGTGTTGAAGACATGCGAGGAGTCTCCCATTTAACTATAGCTAAAAGTAAAGATGGTAAAACGAATTGGGAGATAGATTTTCAGCCAACCTTGAGACCCGACCGTGATTTTCCTGAAGAACAATACGGCTTGGAAGACCCTCGAATTGTTTGGTTGAAGGAGGAAGAATTATATGCCATCACCTACGTCTCTTTTTCTAAAGGAGGACCGGCTGTTTCCCTTATAATGACAAAGGATTTTCATGAATTTACCCGATTAGGGGCACTACTACCACCTGAGGATAAAGACGCTTCTTTGCTTCCTCGACGGGTTAAAGGGCGGTTCGCATTAGTTCATCGGCCAATTGTAAAGGGAGAGGGTCACATTTGGATTTCTTTTTCGCCCGACCTAAAACATTGGGAAAACCATAAGATTCTCCTTCTGATAAGAAGAGATCATTGGGATTCTTATCGAGTGGGACTTGGTCCTCCTCCAATTGAAACCTCCCAAGGATGGTTGATTATTTATCATGGAATTCAGGAGACAGCTTTGAGGAAACTTTATAGAATTGGGCTGGCTCTTTTGGACTTAGACCAACCTTGGAGAGTAATTCGCCGGAGCGAGGAATGGATTCTCTCTCCTCAAGAAATGTATGAGCAAAGAGGAAACGCGTCAGAAGTAGTATTTCCCTGTGGATGTGTTGTCCAGGGAGATGAAATCCTTCTTTATTATGGAGCGGCTGATAAGGTAGTTGGGTTAGCAATCGGAAAGTTGGACGAGATAATGGACATTCTGTTGTAATAATCAGGGATTAAAAGGGTGCCAGACATAGCTCTGACACCCCTTTCCTTTATTGACCTCTTGAATCTTGGTAGAATTTAGTAATAAACAAAATTTATTCCCAAAACCTATGCTAATTGATACTCATGCGCATTTGAATTTTAAAGAGTTTGACAAAGACCGCTCTCAAGTAATTGAGCGGGCTTTTGAGGGTGGAGTGGAAAGGATTATTAACGTGGGGACCAATCTAAAAGGTTCAAAAGATTCCACTGCCTTGGCAGAAAAATATGAAAATATTTATGCCAGCGTTTCTCTTCACCCGATTGACGTTGAAAAAGAAAAATTTGATGAGAAGATTTGGTTGGAATTAGCCGGGCATCAAAAGGTGGCAGCTATTGGCGAAACCGGTCTTGATTTTTATCATCCGTCTGACAGAGAAAAACAAAAAGAAATTTTTAAAGAGCTGATTAAAATAGCTTGCCAGTTGAAAAAACCTTTAATTATTCACAGCCGAGAAGCCGACAAAGAAGTTTTAGATATTCTTAACCACAACGAGTTGCCTTTTCCAAGAGGGGTGATTCATTGTTTTGGCAGGGATTTTGCGGTAGCCCAAAAATTTTTGGAGCTGGGGTTTCTAATTTCTTATACCGGCAACATTACCTATAATAAAGAGCGCAGTTCGTCTATTTCAAAAGTTCCTTTGGATAAAATAA
>CAYYIZ010000035.1:0-5746 GCA_964472105.1 uncultured Candidatus Saccharibacteria bacterium
ATAATTCTTTTATCTTTATCAATTCCATTTTTAATTAAGCTGTCAATGGCTTGAGAAATAAAATGTCCCTTAGAAATCTTTCCGCAAAGCACTAAATAGCGAATGTTGGGATTGGAAACTATATTCTGAATTATTTTTTCAATTCCGATATTTTCAGTGACGCATTTCCCAACAACTGCTACTTTTTCCATATCTAACTTAATCCCTTCAACCGTGGCATTGGTACAAACAGCCACTGGGGAACGTCTGTTGCCAACCACATATCTTCCCTCAACTGGCGGCCAATCTTTGAGGTCTTCTTTTCCATTTTTCTCCATATTCAAATTACTTTTTAAATTCTTGATTTATTTTACTTGCCTGAGGAAATTTTTGTCTGGCGTACTTTTGAGTAAGGAATTTCGGAGGCAGAGGAGAGCGTTTCAAAGGTTAAAGCGCAAATCCGCATTCCCGAATACAAAACCACCGGCATAATTCCCAAATTTCCAAGCTCCATTACTGCCTTCCCCTGCCAGCCCGGATCAAATCGAGCGGCAGTTGAATGAACCACTATTCCCAATCTCCCTAAAGAACTTCTGCCGTCAAGCCGAGCCATTAAATCATTGCTTAAAGTTAATTCCTCTTCTGTTATCGCCAAAACAAATCCTTTTGGCTGCAAAATAAAGGGATTATCGTCTCCTATTTTAACTTCCTCCATTACTTCTTCTAAATTGATTGTTCTTTTGATGTCTAAATATGGATAGCGGGAGGGTTTGAAAGTTTTAAAAACATTACCCAGATGCAAATCCAAAGAGCAAGGCCCTAATTGCTCTTTAAAATTGGGCTTGGGTTTGATTTTAATTTTTCCCTCTTTGATATATTTTTTTATGTCCTTGTCTGAAAGAATCATAGTTATTACTCGACCGTAATTCCCATATTTTTAGCGGTGCCTTCTACTATTTTCATTGCTTTTTCAACGTCATCAGCGCTTAAATCAGATAATTTCTTTTGGGCAATTTCCCGCAATTGGGCTTTGGTAATTTTGCTGACTTTTTTACGGTTGGGCTCACCAGAGCCTTTCTCAATTCCAGCCGCTTTTTTCAGCAATTGTGAAGTTAATGGGGTTTTTAATTTAAAGTCAAAAGTTCTGTCTTCGTAAACTGTGATTTCTACCGGCAAAATCCAGCCCAGCTGGTTTTTTGTAGCGTCGTTAAACTTCTGACAAAAATCTCCAATATTGATTCCGTGTTGAGCTAAAGCCGGCCCTATTGGCGGGGCAGGAGTTGCTTTACCGGCAGAAAGATGAAGTTTTACAACAGCTTGTATTTTTTTGTTCATATGGGATAAGCGCGAGGGCGATTACAACTTCTTAACCTGTAAAGAATCTACTTCAACCGGGGTGTCCCTTCCAAAAATATTTACCAAAACTTTAATTTTTCCCCGCTCTTGGTCTATTTCCGAAACCTTGCCCTCAAAATCCTTGAAGGGGCCATCTGTGATTTTAATTAAATTACCCTCTTGAACATCAATTTTATACTGAGGAGTTTCCACCCCAATCCTCTTTTTTAAAATCTCTATTTCTTTTGGAGAAACCGAGACAGGAGTAGTGCCAGCCCCAATGAAACCGGTTACTCGAGGAGTGTTTCTGGCAATATACCAGGAATCGTCAGTAACTATCATTTCAACAAAAACATAACCAGAATAAATTTTCTCTTCAATTAGCTTTCTTTTGCCGTTTTTAATTTTAATCTTTTTTTCTTTGGGCACTAAAACATTAAAAATCTTATCTTCCATACCCAAACTTTCAATGCGTTGCTTTAAATTACGAGCTACCGCATCTTCTTCTCCGGGATAAGTGTGTAAAACATACCAATTTCTTCCTTGTTGTATTTTCTGTTTTGGCATAGTCGGATTACAATATAAACTTACTTAGAATCGTCATAAAAACAAAGTCCAAAATTCCTAAAAATCCGGCTACCACCACTGATATCCCGATAACCAATAAAGTATATCTAAAGGTTGTTTGGCGAGACGGCCAGTCAATCTTTTTAGCTTCAGTCCAAACTTCCTTAAAGAAATTTCTAATTTTATTAAATAATCGGTTCATTGTTTTAAAAAAGCCCTGGGAGGGCTCTATATTGAATATTAAAGCCCCTTCTCAAATTTGTCAACCCCGTTTAGAAATTTTTGAACAATCCCTATTAACCTCTATAATCTAATATAAAATTTCTAACGGGGTCAAGCCCAACCTAAATATCTAAATTTCTCACTTTCTTGGCGTGTACCTGGATAAACTTTTTTCTGGGTGAAACTTCTTTTCCCATTAAAACGTCAAAAATGTGGTCGGCGGTCTTGGCGTCGTCAATTGCTACCTTAAGCAACGTTCTGTTTTCGGGATTCATAGTTGTTTCCCATAATTCTCCGGGATTCATCTCTCCCAACCCTTTATATCTTTGAACAGAAGCTGCCTGAATTCTTTCCTCGCCCTTCTTGCGGGATTTGCCGGCTTTAGGAGTTTTTCTGAAAGACGACAAAATTTCTTCTTTGTCCGCATCGGTATAGGCGTATTCTATTCTTTTTCCGGATTGAATTTTATAAAGCGGGGGCTGGGCAATGTAAAGATAACCTTTTTCAATTATTTCTCTGAAATGACGGAAAAAGAGAGTTAAAAGCAGCGTTTTAATATGAGAACCATCCACATCAGCATCAGTCATAATAATAATTCTATGGTATCTTAATTTCTGAACGTCAAAATCCTGAGCAATGGCCGTTCCTAAAGCAATAATTAAAGATTTAATTTCATTGAAAGCTAAAATTTTATCAAGCCGAGCCCTTTCAACGTTTAAGATTTTTCCTTTTAAAGGTAAAATTGCTTGAATCCTCCTATCCCTCGCCATTTTTGAACTGCCTCCAGCACTATCTCCTTCCACCAGGTAAAGCTCGCTTTCTTCCGGGTTTCTTGAAGAACAATCGGCCAGTTTTCCCGGCAGAGTCAAACCATCTAAAACTCCTTTTCTTAAAACGGTCGTCCTGGCGGCTTTGGCTGCCCGACGGGCTCTGGCAGAAAGCAAACAACTCTCAATGATATCTCTGGCATCTTGAGGATTTTTTTCTAAAAACACGCTTAAGCCGCTGGAGACCACGTTGTCAACTGATGTTTTTGCCTCGGGATTACCCAATCTTGCTTTTGTTTGACCCTCAAATTGCGGATCTTTTATTTTTACAGAGACGGCCGCCACCAACCCTTCCCTAACGTCATTTCCGGTAAGGTTTTCATCTTTCTCTTTCAGGAATCCGTTTTTTCTGGCATAGTCATTTAACGTTCTGGTTAAGGCGGTTCTAAAGCCGGTTAAATGATTGCCGCCCTCTCCGGTAAAAATATTATTGGCAAAACTTTCCTCAAGCACTTCTATTTCTTTGGCGTATTGAAAGCTAACTTCAGCTAACACTCCTTCTTTTTCTCCTTTGGTATAAAAGATATTCCTGTGGCGAGGTTCGCTCCCACCAACAAGATAATTAACGTAAGAACGCAGCCCTCCTTCAAAATAAAAACTGTAACAGGAGGGAGAAGAAGTTCTTTCATCGTAAACACTAATTTTAACTCCGGGAGTTAAATAGGCCTGCTGCCGCAAATGATTCAAAACTCTTTTTAAATCAAATTTAATCTCTTTAAAAATTTCTTGGTCAGGAGTAAAAATTACCGTTGTTCCTGTTTTTTTGCACTTTTTTACCTTTTTAACTTTTGTTGTCGCTTTACCCCGAGAATACTCCTGAGCGTAGGTCTGTCCTCCGCGACAAACTTCAGCTCTCATATAGCGGCTCAAAGCGCAAACCACCGAAACGCCTACCCCGTGCAGGCCGCCAGCCACTTGATAAGCCTTCCCCCCAAACTTGCCTCCGGCATGCAAAGTTGTCATTACTGTCTCTAAAGCCGACTTGCCCGTTTGGGAATGCTTCTCAACCGGAATTCCCCTGCCATCGTCTACTGTTTTTACTTTATCGTCTTTCAAAAGATAAACTTCTATATTTTTACAGTATCCAGCCATTGCTTCGTCCAGGGAATTATCTATGCACTCCCAAACTAAATGATGTAGTCCTTCCGGACCGGTTGAGCCAATGTACATTCCCGGCCTTCGCCTGACCGGCTCAAGTCCTTTCAAAACATAAATGTCTTCTGCGGTATAGGTCCCCTTCTTCTCTTTTTTAGTTGTAGTTTTTCTAATTTTAGTTTTTTTCTGAGCCATATTTTTAATCATTTCCGGACTTCCCAGGCCGGGTTCTTTTCCAAAACCTTTATTATTTTTCGGTGAACTTCATCTATTTCTTTTGAGGATAAAGTTTTGTCTCGGGCTTGATAAATTATATGGAAAGCAAAATTTTCTTTATCTTCGGGAATTCCTTCTCCGCTGTAAACATCAAAAAGGTCAACATCCCGCACTAATTTTCCCCCAGCAATGTTTATTTTATTCAACACCTCAACTACCCTTGTTCCTTGGGGCACCAAAACCGCTAAGTCCCTAACAGCCGCCGGGTAAGAAGATATTGGCTGGTACACCTGTTCTTCCGAAGCAAGCTTTTCTAATTTCTCAAAGCTGAGGTCAAAAACAAAAACTCTTTCTTTAACGCCTACCTCTTCTATAATTTTTGGATGAATTTCCCCCAAAAAGCCGATTTCTTTTCCCCCGCTTTTAATTTCAGCGCATTTTTTAGGATGCCAAATTTCCAATTTTGACTCCTCAAAAGTTGGTTGATAATCGTCATACCAAACATCGCTAATTCCTAATTTAGCCAGTAAAGAATCAACGAGCCCTTTCAATTCATAGAATCCTTCATCTTTTATGCCTTTTCTTGTCAAAACTCCGCTTAACATTTTTTTCTCCTCCGTCCCCTTGCCCCTTTGAAATGTCTTACCAATTTCAAAAACTTTAATTTCTTGAAAATTCTTAAAATTATCTTTAACATTTTTGACTAAATTGGGAATCAAGCTTGGCCTTAAATATCTGTTAAAAGAACTCATCGGGTTCTCCAATTCTATTAAGCTTTCAGCTTTGCAGTTAAAAATTTCTTTTTCCTTTTCCCCGATAAAAGAATAATTGTAAACTTCTAAGAATCCCCTCTCTTTTAAAATATTTTTAACATTTCTCTCCCAGAAAATTTCCTCATTCGGCTCGGGAGGAATTAAAGCGGCTTGAGGATAATTTGAGGGAATGTTTTCAAAACCATAAACCCTGCCAATCTCTTCAATCAAATCTTCCTGAATTGAAACGTCTAATCTTCTGGTTGGCACTTCTACCAGAATTTTTCCGGAATTGCTCTGGGAAAATTTGAAGCCTAAGTTTTTCAAAATTTGAATTACCTTTTGTTTGGCGATTTTAATTCCCAATAATTTCTCAAGATAATTCAGGTCAAGGTTTATCTTCTTTGGTTTTATCTTTTGGGGATAAAAATCAACTATCCCCTTGGCAACTTTTGGGTACCCGCCATGCGGGTGGGCTATTTTTTGAATCAAAAAGCAAATTCTCTCTTGGGCAAAATCAATCATATTAGGGTCTATTCCGTTTTCAAATCGCCAAGAAGCGTCGGTTTTTAATTTCAATTTCCGAGAACCTGCCCGGATAACTTTCTGATTGAAATTAGCGGCTTCAATAACGATGTTTTTTGTTTTTTTGTCAATTCCCGTTCTTTCCCCTCCTTTTATTCCAGCAATGGCAACGGGTTTCTTTTGGTCGGCTATCACCAAAATGTCTTCATCTAATTTATAAGTTTTATC
>CAYYIZ010000036.1:0-1320 GCA_964472105.1 uncultured Candidatus Saccharibacteria bacterium
ATTTTGAAAGAAATGGGAGCAGAAATTGATTGGCAGGGAGAGAGAAAGGTTAAAATTAGAGCCGGGGAAAGAATTGACCCTGAAAAAATGGATTTTGAGAAAGTTTCCAAGTCAAGAGTTTCGGTTCTTTTAATCGGAGCTCTTCTACCCCGCTTCCCTGAGTTTAAAATAGCCAGACCCGGCGGGGATAGGATAGGATTGAGGCCAATTACCACTCATTTGCAGGTTTTTAAAGAGTTAGGCGTTGAAATTGAAGAGAGTGGTGATTTTTATTATTTCAGACGGCAGAACCTCCAAGGAAAAGAAATTGTTCTGCCGGAATTCAGCGTTACGGCAACCGAAAACTTAATGATGGCAGCCGTATTGACCGAGGGAGAAACCATAATTAAAGGGGCGGCTCAAGAGCCTCACGTTCAAGACCTGGGAAAGATGCTGCTGGATATGGGAGCCAAGATAAAAGGGATAGGAACTCATACCTTGAGAATTCAGGGAGTAAAAAAATTAAAAGGGGCGGAGCATAAAATTATCCCTGATTACATTGAGGGAGGCACCTTCATTGTTATGGGGGCCGCCACCGCTCAGCATATTCAAGTAAAAAATATAGAACCTGACCATTTAGATCTTTTCTTGGCTAATCTTAAAGAAATCGGGGTGGAATTTAAGAAAAATACTGACTCAATTGAAGTTCGTGGGGCAGCCAATTTGAATCCCAGACGAATTCAAGCCCTTCCTTATCCCGGTTTTCCGACAGATCTGCTCCCTTTAATAGTTCCTGTTTTAACTCAGGCTGAAGGCAGAAGTTTGATTCACGACCCTCTATATGAAAACAGATTAAATTATAGCCAGCAATTAAGAAAAATGGGGGCTGATATTGAAATTGTTGACCCTCATCGAGCTTTTGTTTTTGGCAGAACGCCCCTCCACGGAGTAACCATTGAATCTTGGGACATAAGGGCGGGAGCTGCCTTAGTGGTGGCCGGGCTTATGGCTCAAGGAACGACAAGCATTGAGAATATTGAACAGATAGATAGGGGATATGAAAAGATAGAGGAGCGGCTTCAACGGCTAGGAGCTAACATAAGAAGAATAAAATCCAAATGACAAAATCCAAATGCCAAATCAAATCCAAAATCCAAATGTCAAAACATTTTTGTCATTTATCATTTAATCATTTGACATTGATTTGACATTTGAGCTTTGACATTTTTGAAATATGTTTGTAACTAAAATTGCCATTGATTTAGGAACTTGCAACTGTTTGGTTTTTGTCCCTAAAAAGGGGATTATTTTGAACGAACCCTCAGTGGTTGCCGTGTCTCA
>CAYYIZ010000036.1:1330-5402 GCA_964472105.1 uncultured Candidatus Saccharibacteria bacterium
CTCTTCCGGAAAATGAGATTTTGGCCGTGGGAGCCGAGGCCAAGTCAATGATTGGCCGCACCCCCGACTCTATCAGGGTATACCGACCTCTTAAAGACGGAGTTATTGCTGATTACCGGGTTACCCGGGCAATGTTAAAATATTTTATCAAGAAAGCCCAGGGCAAACTCGGTTTTTTTAAGCCGGAATTAATAATTTCTGTGCCGGTCGGAAGCACCTCTACCGAAAGAAGGGCAGTAATTGAGGCCGCCAGGGCAGCTGGAGCAAGGGCTGCCTTTGTAGCTAAAGAGCCGATATTGGCAGCAATTGGAGCCGGCATTCCCATTAACTCCTGTCAGGGGAATATGATTATTGATATTGGCGGGGGAACCTCAGAGATTGCAGTGGTTTCCCTGGGGGGAATTGTTACTGCGCATTCAATAAGAGTGGCTGGTGATAAATTAGATGAAAAAATTTCCGAATTTATTAAACGAGAGCACAACTTAGCAGTGGGCAACCAAACGGCAGAGGAGATAAAGATAAAAATTGGCAGGGCGGTTGTCCAAAAAAAAGATGAATTTTACGAAGTAAGAGGAAGAGACCTAGTTTCCGGCTTGCCAAGAAATATCAGGGTTTCTTCAAATGAAATTGCTAAAGCCAGCACGGATGTCTGCGGAGAAATTATTGGGGCAGTCAAGCATGTTTTAAGAGAGACCCCGCCGGAACTTTCGGCTGACATTATGAATAAGGGGATGATTTTGTCCGGCGGAGGGGCTTTATTGAGAAGTATTGACCAGCTTATTGCCAGGGCTACCGGAGTACCTTGTTTTGTTGCTGAGGAACCATTGCATTGCGTAGTTAAGGGAACGGGAATAGTCCTTGAGAATTTAGATATTTACAAAAGGACAATAATGTCAAAAAAGTGAGAACCCAAATGGCAATAATTGGTCATAAAACCCAATGGGATTTCTTGAAAAAATTATCCCAAAACGATAAAATACCCCACGCTTTTTTATTTATTGGAGAAGATGGTTTAGGCAAGCGAAAAGTGGCTGTTGAATTTGTCAAGCTTCTGAGCTGCTCCTCAAAGGACGTTAAGGATAAACCCTGCCAAAAGTGTCTTGCCTGCGATTTAATTGACAAAGGCAGACATCCCGATTTAATTATTGTTAAACCGCAGAAGAAGCAAATTCAAATTTTCCAGATTAGAGATTTGCAAAAAAGTTTAAGTTTAAAGCCGCAATTGGCTGGCTTTAAATCGGTAATTATAGAGGAAGCCGAAAGTTTAAACAGCACAGCTCAAAATTGCCTTTTAAAAACATTAGAAGAGCCAAAAGGAAAAGTTCTTTTTTTACTTGTTTCTTCCAAGCCCCAAATGTTATTTGAGACAATTCGTTCAAGATGTGCCGTTTTGAAATTTTATCCTTTAGCTTTCAATGAAATGGAAAAATATTTTAGCTCAAGAACTTCCAATCCTCAATTTAAAGAAACCCTTTTACTTTCTGAGGGAAAACCGGGAAAAGCGATAGATTTTCTCCGAATTCCTCAAAAATTTTCAGAAACCCAGGAAGTATTCAAACAAATTCAAAAGATATTGAAAGCTACTTTACCTCAAAGATTTATTTTTGCCAAGGATTTTTTCGCAAAAGAAAAGTCAGCAGAGTATTTAAGAATTTTTCTGGAAAACCTGGAAAGATACTTAAGAATGTTAGTTCTGAAAAAACTGGCAGTAAAAAATGAAAGTTTTTATTCTTCATCTCTCTTTTTAGAAATTGGTCCGGGTTACCCCATTTTAAAGCTCAAAGAAATGATTGATTCGGTTGAAAAATTAAGAATTTTAATCTCTCAAACCAATGTTAATCCAAGATTAGCTTTAGAGACATTAATGTTAACAATATGATAACATAAAGAAATGACTTACCAAGAAATTATTGAGAAAATTAAATCGGAGTTCCAGAATACAGTGGATGTTTTCAAGGAAAATATGCGAAGAATTCGGGCAGGAGTTCTTTCGCCTGATTTGATTGAAGATATTAAAGCTGATTGTTTGGGAACAATTCTTCCCTTGAAGCAGCTCGGCGCAATATCAGCCCTCTCTTTACACGAACTTTCCCTGGAACTTTGGGACAAAAGTTATATTGAGGGGGTGATTAGAGCAATTGAAAATGAAAATTTAGGACTGGGGATGAGGACAAAGGAAAACACCATTTTTCTTACCGCTCCTCCCTTAACCGAAGAAACCAAGAAAAATTTACAAAGACTACTTGACCAGAAGAAAGAAGATGCTTTTCAGGACATCCGGCGCCTAAGAGATAAGGCCTGGAAGGAGATTCAAGAAGGGTTTCAGAAAGGGGAGATAAGAGAAGATGATAAATATAGGGGGAAGGACAAATTAGAGGAAGTTGTCCATCAGTACCGAGATAAGATAGAAGAGATGGCTAAAAACAAAGAAAAAGAAATAACCGGCTAAAACTATATGATTCTTATTATTTTAATTGTCTTCTTCACCATAGTTGCCCTGTTAACTCTGCATGAACTGGGACATTTCTTAATGGCTAAAAAGTTTGGAGTAAAAGTTGAGGAGTTCGGCTTTGGTTATCCGCCAAGAATTTGCGGGAAAAAGATCGGTGAAACAATTTACTCCATAAATCTTTTGCCTTTTGGCGCTTTTGTTAAGATGATGGGCGAAGAGAAAAAAGTTGAACATTCAAAAAGTTTCAGCCGAAAGCCCCTTTGGCAAAGGGGGTTGATTATAATCGGGGGAGTGGTTTCTTTTTGGCTAATTGGCATTGTAATTTTTGGTATTTTAGCCGCTACTTGGGGGCTGCCGACGTCTATTCCCGATGATTTCAACGGCGCTTTGCGAAGAGTCCAGGTTCAGATAGCTGCCGTAGATCCAAATTCACCAGCTGCCACTGCTGGAATCCAAATGGGCGATACAATAACAGAAATGAAGAGCCAAAACGCATTACTTCAGCCGGCGAAAGTAGAAAATATTGACAAGGTTGGGCAAGTCCAGGATTTTACCAGAGAGCATTTAGGACAAGAGATTATTTTAACCGTTGAAAGAGGAAAAGAACTTTTTGAAATTTCTTTAACTCCCAGAATTTCTCCTCCCGAGGGAGAGGGAGCAATGGGCATTGCTTTAGCCAGGGTCGCTAAATTAAAATATCCTTGGTACAAAGCTCCTTTTCAAGGAGTGTTGGTGGCTTCTCAACAGACAGTTCAAATCCCGATAATTTTAGGTACGGTTCTGGTTAGAGCAATACGGGGAGAAAAAGTTCAGGGAGTGAGAATGATTGGAATAGTTGGTTTGGGCGATTTGATGGGCCAGGCCCTGAAACGGGGATTTGATAATTTTTTAATGTTTGTGGCAATGATTTCTATTTGGCTAGCTTTGTTTAATCTTTTTCCTATTCCGGCTTTGGATGGAGGCAAGCTTTTATTTTTGGCAATTGAGGGAGCTAGAAGAAGACCTGTTTCTCAATTAATTGAACAGAAAATTACGGCCGTCTTCTTTTTTCTGCTGGTTGGTTTAATGATTTTTGTAACCATAAAAGATATTGCCCGGTTGTTTTAATATGCTGCAATCACAACTTTTTACTCAAACAACTAAAGAAACTCCCCGAGACGAAAAGGGCTTAAATGCTAAATTATTGATTCGGGGCGGCTTTATTCACAAAGAGATGGCTGGAGCTTATTCTTATTTGCCTCTGGGGTTGTTGGTTTTAAGAAAGATTCAAAATATTATTAGAAAAGAGATGCAAAATGTCGGGGGTCAGGAAATTCTAATGACGGTTCTTCAACCAAGAGAGCTTTGGCAGAAGACTGATCGCTGGTCAAAAGGGATTGGTGAAGATATGTTTAAATGCAAACTAAACGGAAGCGAGGTTGGTTTAGGTCCAACTCATGAAGAGATAGTTACTCGTATTCTGGGAAGTTATATTAGTTCTTACCGAGATTTGCCTAAGTTTCTCTTCCAGATTCAAACAAAATTTCGTAAAGAACTTAGGGCAAAATCAGGATTGCTCCGGGGTAGAGAATTTGACATGAAAGACCTTTATAGCTTTCATTCCTCTCAGGAGGATTTTGA
>CAYYIZ010000037.1:0-5243 GCA_964472105.1 uncultured Candidatus Saccharibacteria bacterium
GAGCCAATTGAGTATCTGGGATGGTTGCCCCTTGCTATCAAAGTGGAGGTAACAATGGGACCCCAGCCGCCGCCTCCTATGGCATCAAAAAATCCTCCGCCTACTCCCAATGGAAAAAGTTTGCTTTCTACTTTTTTCTCCTGAATTCTCTTGAACTTAAATGCCCTCCGCAGTATCATCAAACCCATTATAAGCAAATAACCAGCGACAAAGGGTTTTATTACCTTTCCCGGTACAGAAGTGAGGATATAGGCGCCCAAGATTCCACCGATTATTCCCGGAATCAAGAGTTTCTTGAATAACTTTCTGTCAACATTTCCAAACTTCAAGTGAGAAAGTCCTGACACGCCGCTGGTGAATATTTCTGCCGTGTGAACAGAAGCACTGGCAACAGCCGGCGGTATGCCCATTCCAAGCAAAACACTGGTTGAGCTTACTCCGTACGCCATTCCCAGCGCTCCATCAATTATCTGAGCGAAAAACCCGACAATTACGAATACAATTATATTTTCCATAATTATTTATTCTCCTCTTTTTTTTCTTCTTTCGCTTTTTCAACATAAAATCTGTCAATCTCCGTGTAAATAGCATTCTCGCCTATTTTCTCCAATAAATGCCATAACCATCTCAATACTTTCATTTTTTATCTCCTCATATAATATTGTTAAAAAACTATTTTTGTCTGTTTTCCCTTTCTTACTTTTCCCATTGACTTAATAGGGATTTATGGTAAAAAAATTTTATTTTTTCTTTTTCTCTATCAAATCGCCGAAAGTGGTTTTCTCTAACTTGCCCGCAGCATAATCTCTTATGTCCCTAAACAGCTTCAATAATTGCTTGCTTCTCTCAATTGAGGTATGGCAATAAAAATATTTGCTTACCGACTCAACCGGAGCGATAGCTCCGTCCATTAATCTGATTATTTCAGCAACCGATATTTTGGTTGGTTGTTTTACTAATTGGTATCCCCCCTTTACTCCCCTCTCGCTCCTTAAGTATCCTGCTCTGTTCAGTATTATCAAAATCTGCTCCAGATACTTTGGCGGTATTTGTTTTCTTTTAGCAATGTCTTTTATTTTAATAAATCCCTTGTGGTAATTTTCAGATAAGTCAATCAGGGCTAAGCAGGCATATTCACTTTTGGTTGTTAATTTCATTAAATTGTTGATTATCTTCCCTACTATGCCTATAGCTAAAATAGGGTTGATATTGATAATTTAGCAAATTGAAAGATTGCTGTCAAGGGCCAGCATCTAATCTTGAATTTTATCTTCATTAAAGTACCAATCAAGCACCTCCTTGGCAACTTTTTGAGCGGCAATTCTAGTCCCTTCTACTCTTTCAATGAGCACTGTCAACAAAATCTCGGCATTTTCATCGGGAGCAAAAACCGTAATCCAGTTGTGATAAATCTCTTTTTTAGGCGAGAGCTGGGCAGTTCCAGTTTTAGCCGCTACCCTAACTGGTAAAGCACTTAAAGAAAAAGCAGAGCCAGCTGGGGAACTTACGGCTTGCGCCATCCCCTCTTTAATAATTCTTAAAGTTTCCTGGCTGATAAAATCTTCTTGCTTGATTTTACTCTCTAATTCTGTTTTTTTATCAGTGCCAGCCGTTAAAATTTCTTTAACTAATTTTGGTTCAAAAATCTTTCCTCCGTTAGCCAAAGCCATTAAAGCAACTGCCATTTGCAAAGGTGTGGCCAAGAAATAACCTTGACCAATTGAAAGATTATAAGTGTCTCCTAGGTACCATTTTTGTTGTTCCGGCGTCTTGAAGTAATCTTCCTTCCAGTCGGGGTCGGGAACTCTGCCTTCAACCTCTCCTGGTAAATCTACACCGGAGCTCTCCCCCAAGCCGAATAGACGAAGATATTTTGCTATATTTTCAATTCCCAATCCCTCAAATTTTTTTGGCAGACCGGGATTAAAAAATTCACTTGCTGTTGACGGCGAAACGTACCCTCCGCCAATCATATAAAAGAAGGGGTTAACTGATTCAGCTATGGCTCTTTTAATATTGGTCCAGCCATGAAATGTCCAATCAGGAAAACACTCAGGTTCTCCTGTATATTTGTGCTCAAGACAAAGTTCTAAAGGACAGTAAAGCTGAGTTGATTCTGAAACTATTTTTTCTTCCAAGGCGGCTGCTGCTATCAGCGGCTTAACCATTGAGCCGGTCGGGTAAAGTCCGCCAATTACCCGATTGAGTTGGGGTTTTTGAGGATTTTGATTAAGTTCTCGGAGCTCCTCGGGGGTAATACCGCGGGCAAAAAGATTATTGTTAAAAGCAGGCAAAGAAACTGATGCTAAAATTTCTCCATTTTGAGGATTTAAGGCAATCACCGCTCCACGAGTTGAACCGATTTCTTCTAAAA
This sequence comes from uncultured Candidatus Saccharibacteria bacterium, assembly GCA_964472105.1. Taxonomy (GTDB): domain Bacteria; phylum Patescibacteriota; class Minisyncoccia; order Minisyncoccales; family CG1-02-41-26; genus CAYYIZ01. The sequence goes on from CAYYIZ010000037.1 coordinate 2,375, forward strand.
TATCGTTCAATACTTCTTCTATTTTTTCCTGTAAGAGAAAATCCAAACTTAAGACCAAGCTGTCTCCGGATTGGGGATATTTAATTATCTCTCTTGAAATTTCCCCACCCTGAGCATCTCTCTCTATTCTAATCTCGCCTTTTCTTTCCCTTAAAACTTCTTGATAAGCCCTCTCTAATCCCTCTTTGCCGACATAGTCCCCTATTTCATAATCTTTGAGAAGAGATAATTCTTGAGAGGAAATTTTGCCCAAATAACCCAGAAGATGACTTAGGCTTTCTTGATTTTGGTAGTGCCTCAAAATTCTCTTCTTTATTTCAAGAAAAGAGATCTCCTCAATTCTTGTTGTCAGCAAAATTAAACTTCGGTGAGAAAGGTCTTTTTTTAATAAAATTTTATCTCCAGTATTTTGTTGAATTATTTCCTCCAAATTCTCAACATCCTCGTCAATAATTTGAGCAATTTCCCTTAAAACTTCTTTTTTGCCTTTGTCGTTTTCAGGCATTTCAGATTTAAGAAGCCAAAGGTCAAAGCTCACCTCGTTGAAGACGAGCTGCTGCATATTTCTGTCATAAATTACCCCTCTCTCTGAGGCAAGATGAGAAGTTATGAATTTGTTTAATTCTGCCAAATCTTTGTACCTCTCCCCCTCTATTGCCTGAAGATTAAAAGTGGAAAACAGAAGTATTCCAAAGACAGCGGCCCCTAAAATCAAAAGAATTAAAAAATTTATTCTTTTCAAAGGTGTCTCAAGCTTCCTCTCCTGTATTTCGCTTCCTCTCTCCTTCGCCTTCAACTTCTTATCCAAAAAGATTTCCTCTAAGTCAATTTCTTGACGCGGTTTTCTTTTTACTTGTTTATATTTCTTATCTCTTAGGTAAAAATCCATATTTTTTGTCTAAAAAGAATAGCAAAATAACAAAGCCAAGGTGCGGAGCAAGAGATAACAGGAAAGACGCTGAATTAAAACCAAAAACGAGATTAAAGCTCCCAGAATAAATAAGGTTTATAAGTTCGGCCAGAAAGGGAGCGGTGAATTTGTAAAAGAAGAAAGAGAAGCAAAAGATTATTGAGAAACTAAAAAGACTTGACTTTTGAACCAAACTTCCTGCTTTTTTAATTAAAAAGCTCAACCCAATTAAAGTTAAAATAAATGTGCCAAAGGGCAAGGCCGAGGAAACGTCTAAAAATGCTCCGCCTAAAAAACCGGCGAAAATTCCGAATTTGTTTTCCTCCGACTCAAGAAAGTTTAAAAGAAAAATTGAAATTAAAATAAGATTCAGCCCTCCTGCTAAAATTCTAAATTGACTGAGAAAACTTTCCTGGAATAAAACTAACAGCCAGAAAATTAGAATTAGAATCAAATATTTTTTCATTCAAATATCTTGAAATTTTTAACTACAAACAAAATGTTTAATTTGTTTTCTATAAAATAAGGTTTAATTGTTCCTCTTTGATAGGGTTCGGGAGCACCTTTTTGAATCTCCTCAATTTCTCCAACCAAAAGACCTTTGGGAAAATTCCCGCCTAAGCTTGTCGTCTGAACAATATCTCCTTTCTTTATCTGGTTTTCTTTGAGCACTAAGTCAAATTCAATTCTTGAATTTCCCCTTCCTTGAGCCACCCCAAAAATATCTTTCTCGCTTCCAATTTCAACGTCAAAAACGCTTTTTTTAGCCGTAATCAGCATCACTTTTGAGAAATTGGCAAAGCTTTCTTTAACTTTCCCCACTAAAACTCCCTCTTTTGTAATTAGGGGCATATTTTCCAAAACTCCTTCTTCTTTACCTTTAGAAATTAGGATAAAATCATTATCCAGCTCTTTTGCTATTGTTTCAGCCGAGCTGAGTTCAAACTTTTTGTGGAGCTCAAGATTTAAAACCTCCCGTAAAGCTTCGTTCTCTTGACGGAGATTCTTGAGAGTTGCCAGCTCTTGAAGCAAAATGAGATTTTGTTTGGAAAGTTCTTGGTTTTCTCTTTTTAAATTTTTTATTTCAAAAAAAGCTCCTAAGGTTTCGGAAACTCCTTTGCCCGCCTGCCAAAAAACTTTTCCAATGGGGACGGACATTGCATAAAAAGCATTTTTAATTGACGCCCGGCCAAATTTATTTAACAAAAATAAGGAGGCGATAATTAAAATTACTAATAAAATTTTAGATTTTTTTGACAGCATTTCTTTATTTATTATACAGAAATTAAACCCAATAAAAAAGACGGTCCTGCGGCCGTTTCTATGCTTGCTAACCTTATACTTTAAGCTCAAATATGGAGGCTACCTACTTTCGCACCAAAATAGTACTATCATCGGCCTTGGCATATTTAACTTCCGAGTTCGGAATGGGATCGGGTGGGACAATGCCAGTATAGCCCCCATATTTGAGCTTAAACCTGCCTACGGTCAGGCAGGCAGGGTGATTAACAATGATTGCTGGCTGAAAAGAAATTGATCGATTAGTACTCCTCGGCTAAATCCTTTACAGGACTTACACCTGGAGCCTATCAAGGTTGTCATCTCCAACCGATCTTAATGAGTCCTAATCTTGGGATGGGCTTCGCGCTTAGATGCTTTCAGCACTTATCCCGAACTAACTTAGCTACCCAGCAATGCTGCTGGCGCAACAACTGGTAAACCAGAGGTTAACTCCGAGAGGTCCTCTCGTACTATCTCGAAATCCCCTCAAGACTCGGCGCCTGCGGTAGATAGGGACCAACCTGTCTTGCGACGGTCTGAACCCAGCTCGCGTACCACTTTAATTGGCGAACAGCCAAACCCTTGGGACCTTCTTCAGCCCCAGGATGTGATGAGCCGACATCGAGGTGTCGAACAGGGCCGTAGATATGGACTCTCGGGCCCTACTAACCTGTTATC